>CAXTUO010000853.1:0-2192 GCA_964247175.1 uncultured Acetobacteraceae bacterium
GCGGTGTAGGCATGGCGCGGGCGGGCGAAGACCTGGCCCACCGGCCCGGCCTCCACCACCCGCCCGGCATACATCACGCACACCCGGGCGCAGGTTTCCGCCACCACGCCCAGGTCGTGCGTGACCAGCACCATCGCCATGCCCAGTTCCGCGCTCAGCCGGGTCAGCAGCTTGAGGATCTGGTCCTGGATCGTGACGTCCAGCGCCGTGGTCGGCTCGTCCGCCAGCAGCAGCATCGGCTGCGCCGCCAGCGCGATGGCGATCATCGCGCGCTGCCGCATGCCGCCGGAGAACTCGTGCGGATAGCTGCCGAGCCGCTGCGCCCCGGACGCGATGCCCACGAGGCCGAACAGTTCCAGCGCCCGTGCCCGCCGTGCCCGGCGGTCCAGCCCGCCATGCGCGGCCAGGCTCTCGTCGATCTGCTCGCCCACTGTGAGCACCGGGTTCAGCGCGGCCATCGGCTCCTGGAAGATCATCGCGATCTCCTGCCCACGGATCGCGCGCAACGCTTGTTCGGGCAAAGCGAGCAAATCCCGCCCCCGCCACTCGGCCCGGCCGGACACGGTGGCGCGGCGCAGCAGCCGGGTGATCGCCCGGAGCGTCACGCTCTTGCCCGATCCGCTCTCGCCGACGAGGCCGACGATCTCCCCGGCATCCACGGCGAGGCTGACGCCATCGACGGCGCGGACCGTGCCGCGCTGTGCCGCGAAGCTGACGCGGAGGTCCTCGACGCGCAGCAGCGGCGCCGCCGTCACCGTTTCACGTCCAGCAGGTCGGCCACCCCGTCGCCCACCAGGCTGAAGCCGATGCCGGCCAGCACGATGGCGAAGCCGGGGAACACCGCGACCCACCAGGCCTGGGTGAACAGGTTCTTGCCGTCGGCGATCAGCACGCCCCACTCCGCCGCCGGCGGCTGCGCGCCGAGGCCCAGGTAGCCCAGGCTCGATCCCAGCAGGATCGCCAGTGCCATGTCGGTCATCCAGTACACGATCACCGGCCGGGCCGCGTTCGGCAGGACGTGACGCAGCAGGATGCGCGCCTGGCCGTAGCCCAGCACCTTGCAAGCGGACACGTAGTCCTGGCCGCGCAGGACCAGCACCTCGCTTCGCATCAGCCGGGCATAGAACACCCAGCCGACCACGGTGACGGCGACGTACATGTTGCCTAAGCCCGGCCCCAGCACCGCCACGATGGCGATCACGAGGACCAGGAACGGGAACGTCACCACGAGATCGACCAGCCGCCCGAACACGGCATCGGCGATCCCGCCGTAGTAGCCGACCAGCAGCCCCACAACCGTTCCGATCAGCAGCGGCCCGACCGTGGCGAACGCCGCGATCTGCAGGTCGATGGTCGCCGCAGCAATGGTGCGGGACAGGATATCCCGGCCGAACTGGTCGGTGCCGAACAGGTGCGCCGATCCCGGCGGCTGCAGCAGGGCCGCGTAATCGAACGCCAGCGGGTCGTAGGGCGCCACGGTCCCGGGCGCGACCGCGCAGAGCAGCAACGCCAGCAGGATCACCACCCCCGCGAGCAGCGGCGCCGGCACGCGCCCGATCATCGGGCCACCCGCGGGTCAAGCCACATCTGCACCAGGTCGGTCACGAGGAAGGCGAGCGACACGATCACCGCCAGCACCAGCGTCAGCGCTTGGATCACCGGGTAGTCGCGGGCGAAGATGCTATCGACCATCAGCCGGCCCACGCCGGGCACGGCGAACACGCTTTCCGTGATGACGGCGCCGCCGAGCAGCGCGCCCACCTGCAATCCCACCAGCGTCACGGTGGACAGCAGCGCGTTGCGCAGCACGTGCCGGAACAGCACGACCCGGCGCGCCAGGCCCTTTGAGCGGGCGAAATCGACGAACTCGGCTTGCAGCACCTCCAGGATCGCCGCCCGGAGGTTGCGCATGATGACGGCGGAGAAGCTGAGCGCCAGTGTGAGGGCGGGCAGCAGCAGATGGTAAAGATGGCCCGCCATCCCGTCACCGTATCCGCCCACCGGGAACCAGCGCAGCCCGGCGGCGAACACGGTGAGCAGCAGCAGGCCGACATAGAAGATCGGCGATGACAGACCCACCTGGAACGCCGCGCGGATCAGGTAATCCGGCCAGCGCCCGGCCTGCGTTGCCGCCACGAAGGCCAGCGGCACGGCGATGCCCACCGCCAGCACCGTCGCCAGCGCCGTCAGCA
>CAXTUO010000854.1:0-1749 GCA_964247175.1 uncultured Acetobacteraceae bacterium
ACGCAGACCGGCCTCACCGTGCAGTGCCGCCTGGACGAGAATACCTACGAGAAGGGTACCAAAGTGTCCGACCAGCAGGTCGCTAGCCTCAACATCACACCCGCCGACTTTCATGGCGAATGGAACTACACCATCGCACCTCGGAAGCCAGACACCTGAAGCGGTTGTTTCGGCTCAAGCCCTTAGCCACCTTGCCGGCACTGTCGAGAAGGTCCGCGGCCTGCGGGCCGGCCTTGCCCAGGGCCAGGCTCCCGCCGCCGGGGAGCTGGTGCGCCTGCTGGACCCCGCCAGCGAACCCTTTGCCGCCTTCGACCTTCCCTGGCCTTGGGGCGGCGAACGGTTCGAGCTGCGCGGCGTACGGCCGCTCACTTACATCATCGGCCCGTTGGGCAGCGGCAAGACGCGGCTGGCCCGGTGCCTGGCCGAAGCCCTGCCCGGCGCCGCTTTCCTAGGTTTGGACCGGCTGGTGGACGGGGGCATGGCGGCGCAGGCGCGGCTGGATGCCGATCCGGCCCTCGGATCGCGGGTTGACCAAACCCTGGCTTGGCTGGTCGAGGACGGCGCCACGGCCTCGGCGGCGTTGACCGCGCTGCTCGCCTGCTTGGAAACCAATGGCCCGGCCGTGCTGGTCATCGACATGGTGGAGCAAGGGCTGGACGGCGCCACGCAAGAAGCATTGATCGCCCGCCTGCGCCACCGTGGACCTGGCGCGCGGCCGCTCTTCCTGCTCACGCGCTCCTCCTCCATCCTGGACTTGGATGCCGTGGGCGCCGACGAGGCCATTATCCTCTGCCCTGCCAACCACGGCCCGCCAACACTCGTCACCGCCCGTCCAGGCGCCCCCGGCTACGAGACCGTCGCCACCTGCCTGGCGTCGCCCGATGTGCGGGCGCGGACGGAGGGCGTCATCGCGTGGCGGCCCCAGGTTGCATGAGGGCCGCGCCACCCCGCTGCCGGCCAACTGGCAGAAGGTGCGTCCCAGCGTCGCTGGCTGAAGGGTGCTGACGCTGTACTTCGCGCCGGGCGCAAGCTCGATGGCCGTTCACATCACGCTGCACGAGGTCGGCGCCGCTTTCGACGCGCGCCCGCTCTCCTTTAACCGGCGGGAGAACAGAACGCCGGCCTACCTGGCGCTCAACCCGGAAGGCAAGGTGCCCACCCTCCTCGTTGGTGGCCGGCCACTGACGGAGGTGGCTGCGATCCTGTTCTACCTGGCCCGGCGCTTCCCGGAAGCGGAGCTGCTGCCCGAAGGCGCCGAGGCCGAGGCGCAGGCCCTTTCGTGGCTGTCCTTCATCGCTTCAACGCTGCACCCGGCCCGGCGGCGCGGCCTCGACCACGCCATGAGCGTGTATAAGATCGCGGACGCGAAGATGGCCGGGCCGGGTTGGGCCCTCGGCCGCTACTCCGTGGCCGACATTTACCTGTTCCGCTTGTTCTAGCGGCTGAATGCCTCGCTTCGGCCGCCGCCGGATGCCTTTCCGAACCTTGTTGCCCACCATGACCGGATGCTGGCCCGTCCAGCCGTTCGGCGCACCCTCGAAGCGGAGGCCGCCATCGGTTATGAGCTGCCGGCCTGAGCGTCGTCCTCTGGTGGGGAGCGGCTGTAGAGGGCACGGTGCCTGGAGGTGTACGCAACATCCTGCTGGCGAGCTTTGCGGGACACTATTCGGAGACTGTTCCATGAAGCGTCTCGGGCTGCTCCTCTGCGTCGCCTCGGTTCTCGCCGGATGTGCAGGCCCGCCTTCCATC
>CAXTUO010000854.1:1759-2192 GCA_964247175.1 uncultured Acetobacteraceae bacterium
CATCAGCGGAGCAAGCCCGCCTGCGGCCACCCTCTCGGCCACCTCTTACGACGTCGTCGCGCTGGGGGCGAGCAACACGGCCGGTCGGGGGCGTGGCCGGACTGCCGATGGCGTTTCCCCCGACCAAGCCTATCCCGCACAGCTCGAACGCCTGCTTGCATTCCAGGGGTGCCATGTCCGCATCCTCAACGCCGGCAGGGCGGGAGACACGACCGACACGATGCTGGACAGGCTCCCCGGTGTCATCGGACCCGGCACCAAGCTCGTCATCCTGCAACCTGGCGGGAACGACGAACGTCGCGGGAGCGCACGAGCCACCTCGTCGAACATCGACTCGATCCAACGTGCCGTGGCGCAGCAGGGCGCGAAGCTCGTGACGCTCGACGACCTAGCAGGATGCGGAAAATCGGGCGGTTTGCGAGCTGCTGAGCGT
>CAXTUO010000855.1:0-2191 GCA_964247175.1 uncultured Acetobacteraceae bacterium
GTACGTCGCCGACACCGACGCCGTGCTGCGTTTTCCGTATCAGCCCGGCCAAACGGAGATCACGGCGCCGGGCGCCAAGCTCTGCGACCTGCCCGGCGGTTCCATCAACCACCATTGGACCAAGAACGTGGTGGCGAGCGCGGATGGCCGGACGCTGTATGTCGGCGTCGGCTCCAACAGCAACGCGGCGGAGAACGGTTTTTCGGCGGAGGAGGGACGCGCCGCGGTGTGGCAGGTCGATGCGGCAACCGGGGCGCACCGGGTGTTCGCCGGCGGCCTGCGCAACCCGGTGGGCATGGCGTGGCAGCCGCAGACCGGCGCGCTGTGGGTCGCGGTGAACGAGCGCGACGAGATCGGCAGCGACCTGGTGCCGGACTACATGACGGCGGTGCGGGACGGCGCGTTCTACGGCTGGCCGTTCAGCTACTACGGGCAGCACGTGGACGAGCGGGTGCCGCCGCATCCCGAGATGGTGGCCCGCGCCGTGGCGCCCGATTACGCGCTGGGCGCGCACACGGCGTCGCTGGGCCTTGCGTTCTCGAAGACGGGCAGCTTGCCGGCGGCGCTGACGGACGGGGTGTTCGTGGGCCAGCACGGCTCCTGGAACCGCAACCCGCCCAGCGGCTACCGCGTGATCTTCGTGCCGTTTGCGGGCGGGCGGCCGTCCGGCGAGCTTGTCGAGGTCCTGACCGGCTTCCTGAATGGGGCGGGCGAGGCGCAGGGCCGCCCGGTGGGCGTCGCGGTGGACCGGAACGGGGCGCTGCTGGTCGCCGACGACGTGGGCAACACGGTTTGGAAGGTGACGGGTCCGTAGGGGGCAGGGAGGCCGGAGCGCTGCCGCGGCACAGGCTGTTTTCTGATCCTGGCTGCTCATCACGAATGGATGAGTTGCTGCCCGTATGCAATAATGGTTCTTGACCACCAGGCGTTCCGGGATAAATGCCGAATCTCAGCGTATGGCTCAAAGATCAATTTAAATGCATCGCTCCTACTGCGTGCCCAGCCCATGCGCTCACAGTCCCGCGTAGCCCGCGGCTCCCGTTGTTTGCCCGACGCTGTACAACTTCGCATTGCGCGGCATGGGCGCCTGTGAGATGGGCGAATGATCCCGGCATGCATGTGCGTGGGGCGGCATCCCGGGCCTGGCGGGCCAGCGACAGGAGGCGGCGATTTCATTCGTGCGCGCGACACCCCTCGGCCGGGCCATGAGCCAGCGCCCGGGTAATCCGGTGGCGGAGCTTGCGGATGCGGTCCGGCAGGCGAAGCCGGTTATGGCCTTGCTCGGCACGGATGCTTCCGCCGTTTCAGCCGCCGTCGATGGCTGCCTTGCCTTGCTGTCCAGTGATCCCATCCGCGTCGTGCGGGTCCGCGGGCTGCCCGGCACGCCGCTCACCCTGTCGCGGATCGTCGAGGAGATCGGCGTCAACCACCGTGACGGGCCGCGGGTCGATGACGACGAGCTGATCGTCCGCGTGCTGGCGACGCGCAGCCGCGGGGAAACCCAGGTGGTCCTGCTTCTGGAGCAGGCCGAACTCTTGCCGTTGCCGACGCTTGCGTTCCTGCAGGTAGCGCTCACGGTGTTCGGCACCCGGATGCCGCGGCTGCAACTGCTGTTCGCCGGGCATCCGAAGTTCATTTCCCTGATTGACCGGGAAGAGCTGGCCCCGCTTCGCGACCGGCTCGGACCCGTGGTCCGGGTTCAAACGCCGCTGGCTGGCCCGGGCAGCCAGGCCGTGCCGGGGCAGGTGGAGCTGGGTGGGACGGACGCGGCGCCGCGAAACCTGGCCGGTCCCGGTCGCCGGCGATGGGTGATCGTCGCGGTGCCGGCGCTGCTGCTTGCGGCGGCCGCCGCGACCATGGGGAGGGATTGGTATGGCGCGGCGCGACCGCCCATCCAGGCGTCTCCTCCCGTGCTTTCCGCGCCGCTTGCTCCGCCGCCGGCCCTGTTCCAACCGTTGAACGCGCCATCGCCGCCGCCGCCCGAGCCCCCACAAGCGGCCGAGCCGGAAATCGCGCCAGCGCCCCCCGCCCACGAACCGGACATAGCGGTGGCGCCGCCCCCTCCGCCGCCTGGCCGTGAACCCGACGTTGCGGTGGCGTCCCCTCCGCCACCCAGCCCCGCGTCCGATGCCGCATCGGCGCCGCCTCCGCCCTCCAGCCGCGAATCCGACGTGGCAGCGCCGCCAGCGCC
>CAXTUO010000856.1:0-2182 GCA_964247175.1 uncultured Acetobacteraceae bacterium
GCCTCCCCCACGGCGCGGACGGCCATCCAGGCGCCGAAGTCGCGCGCCGTCATCGGGCGCCCGGCCTGCTTCTGGAACCGTGCCTGGAGCTGCGTCGCGCCCCACTGCTCGAACGGGTGCGCCCAAGCGGCGGGGACCAGGCCGTGCGTGCCGGCGACGGGCCGCGGGTCCGTGGTGCGAAAGGCGAGGTCGTCGCCAAACTCGTTCTCCGTGTCCGCCACCACGAGCACGTCGTAGGACAGCCCTTGGGTGAAGCGCGCGACCTCCGCGCCGACCGACACATGGCCGGTGTCGGTGCGCTGCGCGCCGGGCTGGAACGTCCAGGGCTTGTCGGCGGCGATGCGCAGCTGAAACTTGCGGGCGGATCGGCGGAGCGCGTCGGCGTAGTCGCGGTCGGCGTCGTGCGGCCCCTGCACCAGCAAAACGTTGCGCCAGCGTTTCACCGCCAGGTACTGCATCAGCGCGTCCGCCAGCATCGCCCGGCTGGGCAGCAGGTGCAGCACGCGCGCCCGGCAGTCGGCGCCGCGCAGCCGGTCGTCCTCCGTGGTCGCATCCAGCAGGGTGGCGTCGCGCGCTTCCGGCAGGTCGGCCACTTGCAGCAGCAGGGGGGCCGGCAGGTCGGTGACGACCACGCGCTCGCCGCCCGCCAGCATGGCGCGGGCCGCGGCCAGCACGGCGCCGGCGTCCGGCTGCACCGATTCGTGCAAGGCGAAGCTCTGGTTGAGGAAGCGCCCGGTTGTCTGGTCGTCGGCCAGCGCCACGCGGGCGCCTTGCACGCCCTCGTCAACCGGGGGCGGGTCCAGCGTCACCTGCGAAACCACGCGCTTCGGCGCGAGCGCGAGGTAGCCGATGCCCACCGTGACCGGCTCCGCCGCCGCGGCGGGCAAGGCCAGCAGCAGGGCCAGCAGGAGTGCGGTCGGGCCGGAAGCTGCCGGCATTCATTTCCTCCAAAGGCCGCATTGTGCAAGCGGCTGGATGGAGTGTGGGCCGTGCGCGCCGGCTTGTCAGCCCCTTCCGCGCCGGGATGCGGCTCACGGGATGCGGCCCAGGATGCGGCCCAGGATGCGGCATTGACAACCGGCGGCGGCGTGCGCGCATTGCCGGGAGTGAAGAAAGCCCAGGGAGGGGCGTCATGCCTATCAAACGCCGCGCGCTGCTGTCCGCAGCCATGATCGCCACTTCGCCGCTGGCCGCCGCCGCCGCGCCCAATGCGGTGCCTGGCGCCATCCGCGTCGGCACGCTGCGCTTCGGCTCGGTCGCGTGGGAGCTGGATGTGATGCGGACGCACGGGCTGGACGCCGCCGCCGGCGTTTCGGTGGAAGCGGTCGAGTTCGCCGCGACCCAAGCCGCCCAGGTCGCGCTGCAGGCGGGGCGCGTCGATACCGTCGTGCAGGACTGGCTGTGGGTGTCGCGGCAGCGGGCCACGGGCGCGGATTGGACGCTGTCCCCCACCTCGGGCGCGCTGGGCGCGGTGATGGCGCCAGCGGGGTCGCCGGTGCAGACGGTGGCCGACCTGCGCGGACGGCGGCTCGGCATCGCCGGCAGCCCGCTCGACAAAAGCTGGCTGCTGCTCCGCGCCTACGCGCAGCGCAAGCTGGGCTTCGATTTGGACCAGGCCGCCGAGAAGAGCTTCGGCCCACCCCCCTTGCTTGCGGAGCAACTGAACGCCGGGCGGCTCGACGCCGTGCTGACCTACTGGCCCTTCGCCGCGCGGGCGGAGGCGGCGGGGCAGCGCCGGGTGCTGGCGATGGAGGACGCGGTGGAAGGGCTGGGCATCCCGCCGGGCGTGCCGTTCGTGGGCTGGGTGTTCTCCGACGCCTTTGCGGCGCGCAGCCCGGCGGCGGTGGGGGGCTTCGTCAAGGCCTCCGACCGGGCGCGGGCGATCCTCGCGGCCTCCGACGCGGAATGGGAGCGGATCGCGCCGCTCACCGGGGCCGCAGGGCCGGGCGAACTCGCGCGGCTGCGCGACGCCTACCGGCGCGGCGTGCCGGAGCATTGGAACCTCCAGGCGGTGGCGCGGCTCTACGACGTGCTGGCGGAGGTCGGCGGTCCCGCCCTGGTCGGCCCGGCGGCGCGCCTCGCGCCCGGAACGCTTTGGGCGTCGAATTAAATCTTCTCGCATGGGCTGGGCCGCGCGCCTGGTCCCCGTGCTGGTCCTGCTCGCGGCTTGGGAGCTGGCGGC
>CAXTUO010000857.1:0-2179 GCA_964247175.1 uncultured Acetobacteraceae bacterium
TCCGGCGGCACGCAGGCCAGCCTGTTCCAGCAGCCACCCGAACTCGTCCTGGTCATACAATGCCCGTGCCGTGGCGCAAACCGCCGGTTTCGCCATGTTGCCCGGCACTTGCGTCCATCCCGTCACGTCCCTCGATCCCGCGCTCGATACGCCGATCACCCTAACACGCATGGATGGGGCGACACTTCACGGAAGCCAGGCACCGAGAAACGCCCTCACCCGGACGCATGATCCCAAGCCTGGGCGATGGCGACCAGCGCCGCGTCCGCCCCCCGGGCGCCGACCGGATCGGCACCCGCGATGTGCAGCCGCGGGCCGGGAAGGAAGGCGGAGGTTTCGTCCATGCGGCAGGGTGCCGGCCCTGGCGCCCCGGCGCAAGGACGCGGCCCCTCGATGTCCAGTCCAACGCGACAGAAATCCTGGGCGGGTGGCCTACTCGAGTTCCGCGTCGCCCACGCTGCCGACGCGGATGACGCCTTCGATCTCGGACAAGCGGGCCACGAGGTTCACAAGCGGCCGCTTGCCTTTGACCTGCATCGTCAACACGACCAGGCCCCGGGTGGGCTGATCCCCTTCGACGCCCTCCAGGTCAGCCCGGTCCTGCACCTCTTCCGAGGGCGCCGCAGACGCGATGCCGCGCTCGACATCGACGTGGTCGATGGCGAAGCGGAGCTGGGTGCATACGACGAGGATGGCCTGCAACAGACCCGGGTTTTCTCGATATGAGATGCGCAGCTTGCTGGTCGTCCGCCGTTCCCGCGGCAGAAAGGCCACCAGCTTGGGAAACACGAACATGATGACGAAATGGCCGACGGCCGTGGCGACAGCCAGGACAGGCAGGCCCGCGCCGCATGCCATGCCGAGCGCCGCGGTCAGCCACACGGAGGCGGCCGTCGTCAGCCCGCGCACGATGTCGCGCCGCATGAAGATGACGCCGCCGCCGATGAAACCGATGCCCGACACGACCTGGGCCGCGACGCGCGACGGATCGACCACCACGCGGCCGGCCTCCAGCACGTTCATGAACCCGTATTTCGAGATGAGCATGAACAGCGCGGCCGACACGCCGACCAGCGTGTACGTACGTAGGCCGGCGCTCTTGTGACGGAACTCGCGTTCCAGGCCGACGGCCGCCGAAAGGGCGAACGCCAACGTCAGCTCTCCGAGCTGCACCCATCCCTGGCCTGTCGCATCGAACAACGCGCAGCCTCCGTTCCGCTGAACAGGGCCAGGTTAGCGGCATGGCACACGGTCTGCGAGGGCGCAGGCTCAGGCAGGCTGCCCTGATCGGGGCGTCTGGACCGAGGCCGGTCCGCGGCGGCGGCCTTCGGAAGGCCATGCGGCAGCGTGCGATTTCCCGGCGTCATCACGGCGATGTTGGGCGACGCCGTGCTGCGCCGCGCCTACTTAATCCGTGATGACCGTGACCCTCACCAGCCAGGCCGGCACCCACAAGCAAGGGTGGCTCGCCGCGTTCCTGAAGTTCGGCGGGCTGTCCGGCATGGGCTGGCTGCTCGACTTCGCCCTGCTGCTGTCCATGGTGGGCGTCCTCGGCGTGCCCCCCTTCGCCGCCAACGTTATCAGTTCCAGCACCGCGGCGCTCACGGTGTTCCTCCTGTCGCGCCGCCTCATCTTCGACCGCAGCGAGGGCGCGCTGGGCGCGCGGGTCGCGGTTTACCTGCTTTACACGCTGTGCCTGATCACCGTTGCGGCCTGGGTGATGACCCTGATTATCCAGGGTCTGGCCGGGCTGGCGCAGGCCAATGGCTATGCCCCGGCGCCCGCGGTCCTGACCGCGTGCGCCAAGGTCCTGATCACGCCGCCGCAGCTTTTGCTGAACTTCCTGATGTCGCGCCACATGAGCGAGCGGACCATCGCGCCGAGGACGTGACCATGCCCGAAACTACCATCTCCGAGACGGCCACGCCCGAGAGGCTACTGGTCTTTATCCCTTGCTACAACTGCGCCGCACAGATCGGCCGCGTGCTGGCGCAGCTCAAGGGCCCCCTCGCCCGGCGCTTCGCGGAGGTCCTGGTGCTGGACAACGGCAGCAAGGACGGCACCGTGGAGGCGGCGGTCGCGGCGGCGCCGGAGGCCGAGGTGTCCCGCGTGACGATCGCGCGCAACCGCGCCAACTACAACCTCGGCGGCTCGCACAAGGCCGCCTTCGCCTACGCCG
>CAXTUO010000858.1:0-1852 GCA_964247175.1 uncultured Acetobacteraceae bacterium
ATCATGTCAGAGCTATTCTCACACTTCAGTCTGTCGCGTTGGAGTGCCGCGGCAAGACTGGCGACCATTGGTGTCATAATCGTCGCCGTATCTGTCGTGCTTACGACGGGCCTGGTCGTCTGGCATGTCCAGGTGACCATGAACCAGCAAGCACAAGCTCGGCTTGACTCCAATCTACGGCTTGCCCGTGAGTTACTTGGGATGAAGGCGGCGGGTACCTCGCTGCACCTGGAAGGCGAGCAACTGAAAGCAGCAAATGGCTACGTGCTCGATGGTGATTTCGAGGTGGTGGACAAGGTTCGCGCCATCCTCGGCGGCACCATGACCCTGTTCCGGGGCGACCTACGTGTAAGCACCAACGTTCTCAAACCAGACGGCGCGCGTGCAGTTGGCACCCGCCTTGCGCCAGGCCCGGCATACGATGCCGTGCTCAAGGAGGGGCAAGCCTACCGTGGGGAAGCCGATGTCTTGGGCACGGCATATTTCACCATTTATGAGCCTCTCAAGGATGCCCAGGGGAAAGTACTTGGCATTCTCTATGTCGGTGTGAAGAAGGCCGAGTACCTTTCCCTCATTGATGACATCGAACGTGCTGCGGCTCTTGGCGGTGCAGCAATGCTGCTGTTGGGGGGAGGTGCTCTTCTTTTCTTCGTGCGGCGCACCTTCCGCCCGCTTGGCAGACTGCGCGCCGTCATGACCGAACTTGCCAACGGCAAGCTCGACGCGACGGTTCCGATGCTCCAGCGCACCGACGAAATTGGTCGCATGGGACAAGCAGTCCAAGTGTTCAAGGAGAACATGGTCGCGACCGACCGGCTTGCAGCCGAGCAGGCGGCCGAGCAGGCTGTGAAGGAGCGGCGCACGGTGCGGCTGGAGGGCTTGGTGCGCGACTTCGAGTCCAAGGTGGGCGCGATGGTGGGGCTGCTGTCCTCGGGTTCGACGGAGCTGGAGGCCACGGCGCAATCCATGTCGTCCACCGCGGCGCGGACGAACAGCCAAGCGTCCACGGTGGCGTTTGCGGCGGAGGAGGCGGGCATGGGCGTGAGCACGGTGGCGGCGGCGGCCGAGGAGCTGTCGGCGTCCATCGGCGAGATCAGCCGCCAGGTGTCGCAGTCGTCGAGGATCACCGGCCAGGCGGTGTCGGACGCGCGGCGCACGGACGCGATTGTGCGCGCGCTGGCCGACAGCGCGGAGCGGATCGGGCAGGTGGTGGGGCTGATCACCAACATCGCCGGCCAGACCAAACTTCTGGCGCTCAACGCCACGATCGAGGCGGCGCGGGCCGGGGATGCGGGCAAGGGCTTTGCCGTGGTGGCGTCTGAGGTGAAGAGCCTGGCGAGCCAGACGGCGAAGGCGACGGAGGAGATCGGCACGCAGATCGCGCAGATCCAGTCATCGACCAAGGAGGCGGTGGACGCCATTCACGGGATCACGGGGACGATCGAGGAGGTGAGTTCGATTGCGGTCAGCATTGCGGCGGCGGTTGAGGAGCAGAGTGCGGCGACGGCGGAGATCGCGCGCAACGTGCAGCAAACCGCGCGGTCGGCCGGCGACGTGACGGTCAACATCGGCGGCGTGAGCCAGGCTGCGACGGAAACGGGCGCGGCGGCGGGCCAGGTGCTGAGCGCGGCGGGGGACCTGTCGCGCCAGGCCGAGCGGCTGACAAGCGAGGTGGGCCGCTTCGTCGCCGAAGTCCGGGCGGCGTAGGAGGCGACGCCGGCCGGCACCCGCCCTGGTGCCGGCCGCTTCCGGTGTCGCGGGACGGAAACACCGGCGTTCCCAGCGCGTTGCACGCTGCTCGGGCAGGATGGGCAGGCCGTCCCGGACCCCACAAGGCAACAAGGCCCACGGC
>CAXTUO010000858.1:1862-2178 GCA_964247175.1 uncultured Acetobacteraceae bacterium
GCTGACAAGCGAGGTGGGCCGCTTCGTCGCCGAGGTCCGGGCCGCGTAGGACGGGACGATGCAGGCCGGCATCACGTCCCGGCTGCCGGCCGCCCCCGGTGCCGCGGCATGGGGCGGAGGGCCCGGCCATGTAAGACTGCACAGTAAGAAGCGAGAACACGGCCAGAATTCCTATGATTTCGCCGCAAAAGCAGCGGTTCTGTTCTCATGCCGGCACGGACTGCCGTTTTGTTGCGTGCAATCATGGAATGCAAGACGGAAAGGCCGCGATATCGCCGCTGCGGCCGGTGTATTGCACGCAGTAAACAGGAGGTCT
>CAXTUO010000859.1:0-2170 GCA_964247175.1 uncultured Acetobacteraceae bacterium
CCGAACCTGAAAGATACACAGTATCCAGTTTCGCGCTTACTGTGGGTTAGCCCCGCTCCGTCCGCGCGCCAAGATGGCGCGCAATGCGGCCCAGCGCGTGTGCCGGTCGCCGTGCAGCAGGGCGGTCATGGCCGCAAACGTGTCCGCGTCGTTGTCCGTCGCCGGCGCGAGGTGCGGGCGCAGTCGGCCACGGCGCTCGCTGACCGTTTTCACCACCGTCATGCCCAGCAGCCCCTCCGCGCCCCGGGTGGTGCCGAAACCGCTGCGGCCGCGTCCGCCGAACGGCAGGCGCGGGTCGGCGGTGGGCACGATGAGGTCATTGACGCAGACCGACCCGGCGCGCACCCGCCGCGCCATCGCCTGCGCGGCCCCGGGCGGCCCGAACACGCTGGCGCCGAGCGCGTAAGGGCAATCCGCCGCCGCGGCCAGGGCCGCCTCCGGGCTTGCGACCGGAACCAGCGCCAGCCAGGGCGCGAACACGTCCTCTCCCAGCAGCGCCATGCCGGGCCGGGCGTCGGCAACCACGGAAGGGCGTCCCTCTCCCTCCGATGCGAGCCGGGCGCCGTCCGCCACGGCCTGCCGCACCAACGCCGACAAACGCCCCGCGACCCTGGGCGGCACCACGGTGGGGGGAATGGCGGGCAGCCGCGCCAGCAGCTTGGCTTCCAGCGCCGCCGCGTCCGGCTGCATGACGAACACGCGGCGGGGCGCGATGCAGGTGGCGCCGCCATTCAGCCGCAGGCCGTAAGCGAGGCAGGAGGCGACCAGATCCAGGTCAGCGCCGGGCAGCACGAGCACCGCATCGGAGCCGGAAAGCTCCATCACCGTGGGCGACAAGGTGTTGGCGGCGGCGGCCAGCACGCGCTGCCCGGTCTCGGCGCTGCCGGTCAGCACAATGTGATCGAAGCCCATGCGGACCGCGGCCTCGCCGGAATTCGCGGGCAGCACATGGAACACGCCTGCCGGCAGGCCGGCCTGCCGCAGCAGGTCCGCCAGCGCCTGCATCGGCGCCTCGCACCCCGGCGCCGGCTTCACGCACACGGCATTGCCGGCCGCGAGCGCCTGCAACGCCTGCGCGCCGGGCAGGAACAGCGGGTAGTTGCCCGGCGCCAGGATCAGCACGGCGCCGAAGGCTTCGCGGTGGATGCTGGCCCGCACGCCGAACAGCCAAAGCGGCCGGCCGCCGCGCAGGCGCCGCGGCGCCAGCAGTGCGGGAGCACGGCGCAGCAGGAAACGCGCGGCCTCGGCGAGCGGCAGGACCTCGGCCACCAGGGTATCGGCAGGATTGCGGGCGACGGTTGCCGCGAGGACCGCCGGGCTGCGGGCGATGGAACGGCGCAGGCGGCCGATGACCGCAAGCCGCGCCGGAACGCCCATCGCCGCCCAGGCCTGGCCGGCGCTGCGGACATCGGCAAGGAACGCAGTGGTGACAACCTCGTTCATGCTCCCACTTCCAGTCAGCATCTATCCGCCCACCGTGAGAGGGATTAGGTTCCGCTTCATGCCGCCTCGTATCATTGGCCACCTGTTTCCGCTAAATCGGACTCTTCCATGAACCGCCGGGTTGGCATCATCGGCGCAGGGCCGGGGGGTTTGGCGTCCGCCATGCTGCTGGCCAAGGCCGGCGTGGACGTGACGGTTTACGAGGCCCGCGACATGGTCGGCGGCCGGTCCAGCACCATCACCGCGCCCACGGCGTCCGGCACCTTCCGCTTCGACATGGGGCCGACCTTTTTCCTGTACCCGCGCGTGCTATCCGACATCTTCGCCGCCTGCGGGCGCACGTTGGAGGATGAGGTCGAGCTGATCCGGCTGGACCCGCAGTACCGCCTGGTGTTCGAGGGCGGCGGCGAGATCCAGGCGACTGGCGACATGGCGCGCATGGCCGCCGAGATTTCCCGCTTCTCATCCGAAGATGCCGCCGCCCTGCCCCGCTTCATGGCCGACAACCGCAAGAAGCTCGCGGTGTTCCGCCCGGTGCTGGAGAACGCGTTCAACTCCATGCGGGACCTGATGCGGCCCCAGGTGATGCGCGGCCTGTCGCGCCTGCGTCCGCACCGCAGCGTCGATAGCGACCTCGGCACCTACTTCCGGGACGAGCGGGTACGGCTCGCCTTCAGCTTCCAGTCCAAGTACCTCGGCATGTCGCCGTTCCGCTGCCCGAGCCTGT
>CAXTUO010000860.1:0-2167 GCA_964247175.1 uncultured Acetobacteraceae bacterium
TGCCGCCGATCCCGAACGGGGTGCCGGTGGAGGCGCTGGGCCGGCTGCGCGGCAGCGGCTGGCCGCTGGCGGCAGAGGAGAGCGCGGCCGAGCGGCGCCAGGCCCACAAGGCGGTGGGCCGGATCGACGGCCTGCTGGTCACGCTGCGCGGGGCGGAGTGGCTGGCCGGGCGGCTGCACTGCAACGCCGTCGAAGGGCAGCGCCGCCTCGCCGCGGTGGAGGTGCCCGGGCTGTCCCGGCAGGCTCTGCGGGCGGTGGAGGCGGTGTCGTCGGCCGGCGCGACCGCGGGCTGGACGGACCCGATGCCTTGGGACACCGATCCGCCCACGCCGGACGGGATCGCGCGGGCCGCCCGGGTCGCGCCGGTCTGGGCCGCCATCATGGCCAAGCCCGGGCTGCACGGCGAGCTGCAGCGCTTCATGGAAGCAGCCCGAACGCGCCTGCCCGACCACCACTGGAACCCCCGGGACGACCTGCACGGCCCCGAGCAGGCCGTGCAGGCGCTCAGTGGCGTCCTGCACGGGGCGCAGGCGCTCTACAAGTGGCATCCGAGGTTCCAGGCCTATGCCGCCGACGAGCCCAAGCGGCAGGCCGAGGCCGCGCGCGAGCAGGCCGCGCGGGATGCGGCGGCGGCGAAGGAGGTCGAGCAGGCACGTCGGGTCGCCGAGGAGAAGGCGAAGGCAAAGGGCGAGATCGACGCCAGGCTTGCGGCCGCGCTGGCCCGCCGTGCCCGGCCGCGTTCCTCGCCAGGATCAAGCGTAAGATAAAGGGCGAGGGCTGACGCAAGGACCAGCCCCGCCCCACCCGGAGGCCACGGCCGCAACTGGGCGGGATGCCGGCTCGTCGTCCTTCCACGGTTGACCGACAGCAACGGGCAGCTTGGAACACCAATAAACGAAGCAGTGTTCGTGAAGCGCGTTCGGGAGCTGTTTATTCGGGACTGCTGGATCCTGCCAGGCGCACGCCGGGCCCCCCGCCGTTCTCCTCGATGAACACGACGCCGGCGGCTTCCAGCGTTGCGCGAATCGCATCCATCGTGCGCCGTTGAGGATCGCCTTCCCCTAGCTCCAGGCGAGCCAAGGTGCGCTTGGGCACCCCGCTCGCCTGCACAAGCTGATCCTGTGACCAAGCCAGCAGTGCTCGCCCTGCCCTGACCTGTGCGGCTGAAATGGCTATTTTAATGCCGTCTTTGCTTGCGGTCACATCCAAGTCCTGGCACTATTGATGCCGTTCCACGGGGAACAGCAGCCGGAGATGCGGAACGCCCCGCGAGTTCGGCCTCACCCAAGATGCAGGATCATCCGATGTCCCAGGCTGCCAAGGAACTTACGTCACCTTGCCGCGCGAGCAAAGGAGGGGCCGCCACCGACAAGCACCTCGTCGAGGCCTGCGGCCTTTTTGCGGAGTGCGTGGCAGAGTTCGGGCGGGCAGTGAGTGCCATGGACGGCCTCTCGCCGGAAGAGGATGCCGAGGGCCTGCTGGCGTCGACCCGCCGACTGCGCGCCGAATGGCGGTCGATTGCCTGCGGCATCGTCGAGACCCCTTCGCATCACCCCGCCGGCACGGACGCCAAGGTGGAGGCGCTGAGCGCCTACTTCGTTCACGTTCCCTCTGTCATCGAGTGCATCGGCCTCGACCTCGCCCGCTCCTTGGTTGCCGACCTCAAGCGCGCCGGAAATCGGTAGGCGCCATTCGCGCTGCTCTGCCCGACACCTTGGGCAAGCGCCAGGCGCGATCGTTTTGAAGGGAGCCATGCCCATGAGCACCGAGACAACCAAGGCATCCGAGTCGCATCAAGCCAGTGCGGCGTCGTCGGCCCCGTCGGCACGCGATCCGATCCACGACTTGGTCGACAAGCTCCAGCGCTCGCAGGGCATGGTGGCGCGGGTGGATCCGGCGCTGGGCGCGTCGATCCAAGCGGTCGCGGCTCAGGCGAACCTGCCCGGCCGCACCGATGATCCGATGTTCCGCACCAAGGTGGCCTACGCGCTGCAGGACATCGAGAGGCTGGCGGGACCGTCGGCCGCGGTCAGGATGCCGGACGGGCTGCGGGCGGAGATGACTGCGCTCGCCGCGACCAGCCCGGGCCTGCGGAACGAGCGCATGCAGGTGCTGCTGCAGGGCACGGCCACGATGGACGACCGCTCCCTTGTCCGCCTGATCCGCC
>CAXTUO010000861.1:0-2163 GCA_964247175.1 uncultured Acetobacteraceae bacterium
GGCCCGCGCCTGGGAAGTGTGGCGCGGCACCGGGCGCGGCCTCGCGGCCTGGCACGCGCACGCGCCCACGCCGCCGGCATGGTCCTTTCGGATGATGCTGCTGGACCCGCCGCGTGATATGTTGCGAGATGCAATTGAAAGGCGTTTCACGGCGATGCTGAGGGCGGGCGCGGTGCGGGAAGCGGCGGCGCTGCTTGCCCTCCGGCTCAACCCGGCGCTGCCGGCGCTGCGGGCGGTTGGCATGCCGGAGTTGGCATCCTATCTCGGGGGAGAGCTGACGCTGGAGGAGGCGCGGCGCCGCGCCGTGCTGGCGTCCGGGCAGTACGCCAAGCGGCAAGCCACGTGGTTCCGCCGCCGGGCCATCACCGCCCCGTGCGCCACGCATACGATCCATGCGCGATTTGCGGACAGAACGCAATTTTCGGAAAGCGTTTGGTGTGGTTTAATGCGTTTCATTGTGCTAAAGGATCGGTGCGGCGCTTCAAGCGATGCGCCGCCCGCATCGGGAGTGACCACATGACCGCCATCCAGCAGCAGTCCGGCGCCGAGATCCTGCTCCGCGCGCTTCGCGACCAGGGCGTTGAGGTGATCTTCGGCTACCCCGGCGGCGCCGTGCTGCCGATCTACGACGCGATTTTCCAGCAGAACAGCATCCGCCACATCCTCGTGCGGCACGAGCAGGCGGCGGTGCACGCCGCGGAGGGCTACGCGCGCAGCACGGGCAAGGTGGGCGTCGTGCTCGTCACCAGCGGGCCGGGCGCCACCAACGCGGTCACGGGCCTGGTCGATGCCCTGATGGACAGCATTCCGGTGGTCTGCCTGACAGGCCAGGTGCCGACCCACCTGATCGGCAACGACGCCTTCCAGGAAGCGGACACCACGGGGATCACCCGCGCCGCCACCAAGCAGAACTACCTGGTCCGCCAGTCGGAGGACCTGGCCCGCACGGTGCACGAGGCGTTCTACATCGCCCGCAGCGGCCGGCCCGGCCCCGTGCTGATCGACTTGCCCAAGGACATCCTGATTGCGCCGGCGCCCTACCAGCCCGCCTCGGCGGAGCCGCACCGCAGCTACCGCCCCGCCACCGAGCCCGACCCGGCCCGCATCAAGGAAGCCGTGCGGCTGCTGAAAGCGGCCAAGCGTCCCATCGTCTATACCGGCGGCGGCGTCATCAACGCGGGCGAGGGGGCGTCCGCCGCGCTCACCGCCTTCGTGCGCGCCACGGGGATGCCGTGCACCAACACGCTGATGGGCTTGGGCGCGTACCCCTCGAACGACCCGCAGTTTCTGGGCATGCTCGGGATGCACGGCACGTATGAGGCCAACAACGCGATGCACGGCTGCGACGTGATGCTGAACGTCGGCGCGCGGTTCGACGACCGGGTGACGGGGCGGATCAACGCCTTCAGCCCCGGCAGCCGCAAGATCCACGTCGATATCGACCCCAGCAGCATCAACAAGAACGTGCTGGTCGATGTGCCCATCATCGGCGACGCCGGCCGGGTGATGGAGGCGCTGCTGGCCGCCTGGCAGGCGGACGACGCCCGGCAGGACCGGGAAGCGCTGGCCAACTGGTGGCGGCAGATCGACGCCTGGCGCGCGCTGAACAGCCTCAAATACACCCAGGACCCCAGCCCCGGCGCGGTCATCAAGCCGCAGCACGCGATCCGCCGCCTGTATGAGATCACCCGGGAAACCGGGCGCGAAACCTTCATCTCCACGGAGGTCGGCCAGCACCAGATGTGGGCCGCGCAGCACTTCCGCTTCGACAAGCCGAACCGCTGGATGACCTCGGGCGGCCTCGGCACCATGGGCTACGGCCTGCCGGCGGCGATGGGGGTGCAGATCGCCCATCCCGACGCCCTGGTGATCGACATCTCCGGCGAAGCCAGCGTGCAGATGAACATCCAGGAAATGGCGACGCTGGCGCAATACCGCCTGCCGGTGAAGGTGTTCATCCTGAATAACCAGTACATGGGCATGGTGCGGCAATGGCAGGAACTGCTGCACGGCAGCCGCTACTCCGAAAGCTACTCGGAAGCGTTGCCGGACTTCGTGAAGCTGGCGGAAGCGTTCCACGGCGTCGGCCTGCGCGCCACCGGCGTCGATGACCTGGACCGGGTGATCCGGGAGATGATCGCCATCGACCGCCCGGTGATCGCC
>CAXTUO010000862.1:0-2162 GCA_964247175.1 uncultured Acetobacteraceae bacterium
GGCCGGTAGGCCCGTGCCGCGGCCCAAGGCGGCCACGGCCCTCAAGGTCGTCGCCCAGGGCGGCTGGGGCCGCGACGGCACCGCCGTCCGCACGCCAGCCCCCGCCGCGGTGGCCGCACCCGCCGCGGACGGGCAAGACTGGGAGGAGTTCTGAGCCATGAACGCGGCCCTGGACGTGGACGCCCACCAGCCCGGCCCGGCGCTGACGCTGCCGGAGGTGCTGGACCTCAGGGCCGCGGCCCCGCTCGCCGCCGAGTTGATGGCGCGCCGAGGCTTGGACACGGAGCTGGATGCGTCCCGCGTCCGCAAGCTCGGCGGGCAGTGCCTGCAGGTGCTCCTTTCGGCGCATGCCTGCTGGCACGCCGAGGGCGTGCGCCTCCGCGTGGTTGCTCCGTCCGGCGAGTTCATCGACGGCCTGGCCCTGCTCGGCGCCGCCTCCCTCATCCCGACCTTCGGAGCCTAGACCATGACCATAGCGAAAACCGTGCTGACCGTGGACGACTCGCGCACCATGCGGGACATGCTTCAACTCGCCTTGTCGCAAGCGGGATACCGCGTCGTGCAGGCGGTGGACGGCGTCCATGGCCTTGAGGTGCTGCAAGGCGAGACGCCGGACGTCATCGTGACCGACATCAACATGCCCCGCATGGACGGGTTCGGCTTCATCGAGGGCGTGCGCCAGAGCGGGCTGCACCGGGCGACGCCGATCCTGGTGCTGACCACGGAAGGCGACCCCGGGAAGAAGAGCCGCGCCCGGCAGGCCGGCGCGACCGGCTGGATCGTCAAGCCATTCAACGCCGCCAAGCTGGTGGACGCGCTCCGCCGGATCGCGGCCTGACCGCCGCGTCCGCCGAGGAACCATCCCATGGACCCTATGGCCGCGATCCGCGACACCTTTTTCCAGGAGTGCGAGGAACAGCTCGCCGCCCTTGAGGGCGGCTTGCTGATGCTGCAAGGCGGCGACTGCGATCCGGAAACGGTGAACGCGGTCTTCCGGGCCGTGCACTCGGTGAAGGGTGGGGCGGGCGCCTTCGGGCTGGACGACCTGGTGCGCTTCGCCCATGCGTTCGAGACCGCGCTGGACGATGTCCGCGCCGGGCACTTGGCGCCGGACCCGCGCGTGCTGGGCGTGATGCTGCGCGCGGCCGACGCGCTGGCCGACCTGGTCCGCGTTGCCCGCGATGGCGGCGCCGCGGATGCCGGGCGCAACCGGCTGCTCGTGGGCGAGCTCAAGGCCCTGAGCGGAAGCCCCCAGCCGCAGGCCCCGAAGCCCGACGACGCCGGCGGCAGCGCGGCCGATGACGGCATGGACGGCTTCGTGTTCCAGCCGCTGCGGTTCGACTTCGACGCGCCGCCAGCCCCGGCGGAGCAGGCCTGGACCGTGCGGTTCCGTCCCGGGGCCGAGCTTTATGCCAAGGCGAACGAGGTCGCGGTCCTGCTGCGCGAGCTGGGCCGCCTGGGTTCGGCCGCCGTGACGCTGGACGCGAGCGCGCTTCCTCCCCTCCCCGGCCTCGATCCCGAGGGCGCTTACCTTGCTTGGACGATCGACCTCGTCACAGCGCAGCCCGAGAGCGCGATCCGCGAAGTGTTCGAGTTCGTCGAAGGGGACTGCGAACTCGACATCGCGCTGGCCGCGGCACTGCCGGGTGCCGCGGGCGGGAGCGGCGACATCGACCTGGCGGCGCTGATCCAGCAATCCCAGGCGGCCGTCATGGCGGCGCCGGCCGTGGCCGCGCCGGAACCCGGCCGCGCCCCGTGCCCGGCGGACGCCCCGGCCGCGCCTGCGGCGGCGTCCAAAGCCACGATCCGCGTGGACCTCGACCGGGTGGACCGCCTGATCGACCTGGTGGGCGAGCTGGTCATCAACCAGGCCATGCTGGCCCAGCGCGTGTCGGAGGCCGGGCTTTCGCGGTCCTCCAACGTGGCGCTCGGCCTCGGCGACCTGGAGCAGCTGACGCGCGAAATCCAGGACAGCGTCATGGCGATCCGGGCACAGCCCGTGAAGTCGGTGTTCCAGCGGATGCCCCGCCTGGTGCGGGAGGTTTCAGCCCTGACCGGCAAGCCCGTCCGCCTCGTCACGGAGGGCGAGGGCACGGAGGTGGACAAAACGGTGATCGAGCACCTCGCCGATCCCCTGACGCACATGATCCGCAACGCCATCG
>CAXTUO010000863.1:0-2158 GCA_964247175.1 uncultured Acetobacteraceae bacterium
AGGAGGTCGTCCACCACCACCACCCGGGTGCCGGGCGCCACGGCGTCCGCCTGGATCTCGATCCGGTCCGTGCCGTACTCCAGGTCGTAGTCCAGCCCGACCACGGCACCCGGCAGCTTGCCGCGCTTGCGCAGCATGACGAAGCCGCAGCCGAGCTTCAGCGCCAAAGGCGCCGCCAACAGGAAGCCGCGGGACTCCACGCCGGCCAGCAGATGCGGCTGGTGCCCGCGCACGATGTTGGCCAGCCGCCCCATGGCCACCTGCCACGCATCCGGGTCCCGCAGCAGGGTGGAGATGTCGTAGAACAGGATGCCCGGCTTCGGGAAGTCGGGAATGCCGCGGATGTGGTCCTTGAGGTCCATGGTGCTGCCTTGGAACGGATGGGGGCTGGTGTTCGTCCGGCCTGTACCGCCTCCCGGCCATTGCGGCAACCAAGACGCCGGGCTAGGCAGCGTGCATGTCGAGGCCTGCCATCGCCACAATCGCCGGGGTGCTGTTCATCATCGCCTACGTCGTGGCCGCCATCACCCTGCCGGACCTGGCGCCGCGCCTGCATTGGTCGCTGGAGGCGCTGTACTGGTGCGTGGCCGGGATCGTGTGGGTGTTCCCGGTCCGCTGGCTGATGCTGTGGTCGGTGCACAAGCGGTAGTATGCACGCCTTCACGGCCCGGTCATCATTCGGCAAGGTGGCCGCAACACGGCGCGGCTACGTCGGCTGCTCCATAGAACCCGGGGAACCCGTCCATGCAGCGACGCACTCTGATTGCCGGCGCCGCCGCGCTCGGCCTAGCCCCCTGCGCCCGGGCGCAGGCCCCGGCCGGGCGCGCCCGCGTCGTGTTCTGGCACGCGATGAACGGGGCGCTGAACGACGAGGTGAACCGCATCTGCGCCGCCTTCAACGCGGCGCAAGCCGATGCCGAGGTCGTGCCGGTGTTCAAGGGCACCTACCCGGAAACGCTGACCGCCGCCATCGCCGCCTGGCGCGCCGGGCAGGCGCCGCATCTGGTGCAGATGTACGAGGTCGGCACCGGCTCCATGCTGGCCGCGGGTCCTGCGGTCAAGCAAGCCTGGCAGTTGATCGGCGAAAGCGGCGTCGCCATCGACCCCGCCGCCTACATCGGCGCGGTGCGCGGCTACTACAGCTTGGCCGACGGGCGGCTCGCGTCGGTGCCGTTCAATTCCAGCACCTCGGTGATGTGGCTCAATGCGGACGCCCTGGAGCGCGCCGGGCTTGACCCGGCAAAGCCGCCCGCGACCTGGCCGGAGGTGATCGCGGCGGCGCAGGCGGTCCGGGCCAAGTCCGCCGCCCCCATGGCCTGCACCACCGCCTGGTTCCCTTGGATCCAGATGGAGCAGTTCGCCGCCATGCACGACCTGCCCTTCGCGACCAAGGCGAGTGGGTTCGAGGGCCTGGACACCGCGCTGCTGGTCAACGCGCCGCCCTTCGTCAAGCAGTTGGACCGCATCTTGGCGATGGCGAAGGAGGGCACCTTCCGCTACACCGGCCGGGACAACACGCCCGACCCGGTGTTCTACTCGGGGGAAGCGGCGATCTGCTTCAACTCGTCCGGTTCGCGCGCCGACATCGCCAAGAACGCCAAGTTCCGTTGGGTGGAAGCGCCGCTTCCCTACGACCCGGAACTGACGGCCGCGCCGATCAACTCGATCATCGGCGGCGCCAGCCTGTGGACCATGACGGCGCCGGGCCGCACGCCCGCGGAGTACAAGGGGGTCGCGCAGTTCCTGGCCTTCATCGCGCAGCCGGCGCAGGACGCGGCCTGGAGCCAGAACACCGGCTACGTGCCGGTGACGCTCGCGGGCTACGAGGAAAGCAAGCGGCAGGGCTTCTACGACAAGAACCCCGGCGCCGACGTGCCGATCAAGCAGCTGACCCGCGGCACGGTCACGCCGAACAGCCGGGGCTTCCGCCTGGGCCGGATGCCGGAACTGCGCAACATCGTCTATGAGGAGGTGGAGCGCGCGCTGCAAGGGAGCCAGGGCGCGCAGGCGGCGCTCGACAACGTGGTCGGCCGCGGCAACCGCGTGCTGCGGGAGTTCGAGCGCGCGAACCGCGCCTGACCGATGGAGCGCCGGACGATCTTCCCCGGGCGGCTGCTGCCGGTCCTGCTGGCCGCGCCGCAGCTCCTGCTGACCGCCG
>CAXTUO010000864.1:0-2157 GCA_964247175.1 uncultured Acetobacteraceae bacterium
GCCTGACCGACCAGACCACGGCTGCGATCCGCGACACCCTGGCGGGGCGCCGCCGCGGCCTGCGCGCGGTGCTGCCCTTCGCCGGGCCGGCGTTCATCTGCTCGGTCGCCTACATGGATCCCGGAAATTTCGCGACCAACATCCAGGCCGGCGCCAAGTACAACTACAGCCTACTCTGGGTCGTGCTGCTCGCCAACGTCGTCGCCATGCTGTTTCAGGGCTTGTCGGCCAAGCTCGGCATCGTCACCAACCGCAACCTCGCCGAGCTATGCCGCGACCACTTCCCGCGGCCTGTCACCTGGGCGATGTGGGGTGCGAGCGAGGTGGCGGCGATGGCGACGGACCTGGCCGAGTTCCTGGGCGGCGCCATCGGGCTGTCGCTGCTGTTCGGCATGTCGCTGCTGTCCGGCATGGTCGTGACGGCCATCGTGACCTACGGCATCCTGCTGTTCCAGAGCCGGGGCTACCGGCCCATCGAGCTGATCATCGGCGGCCTCGTGGGCGCCATCGGGCTGAGCTACCTGGTCGAGCTGCTTTTGGCGCCGCCGGATTGGCACGCGGCGGCGCTCGGCACCGTGCTGCCGCGCCTGGCCGACCCCGGCGCGCTGACGCTCGCGGTCGGCATCGTCGGCGCGACGGTGATGCCCCATGCCATCTACCTGCATTCCAGCCTGACCCAGGACCGGGCGCCTGCGCGCAACGAGGAAGAGCGCCGGGCGCTGCTGCGCTACTCGAACATCGAGGTGGTCGTGGCGCTGTCGATCGCCGGGCTGGTCAACATGGCGATGGTGATGATGGCCGCCGCCGCCTTCCACGGCGGGCACGAGGACGTGGCCGAGATCGAGACGGCCTATCACACGCTGGTGCCCTTGTTCGGCGGCGCGGCGGCGGGCGTGTTCATGGTGTCGCTGATCGCCTCGGGCCTGTCGAGCTCGGCGGTGGGCACGATGGCGGGCCAGGTCATCATGCAGGGCTTCGTCGGCTTCCGCATCCCGCTGTGGCTGCGCCGCCTCCTGACGATGGCGCCGTCCTTCGCGGTGGTCGCCTGGGGGGTGAACGCGACGCAGGCGCTGATCGCCAGCCAGGTCGTGCTGAGCCTCGTGCTGCCGGTGCCCATGGTGGCCCTGCTGGTGCTGATGCGCCGGGCAGACGTGATGAGCATCTACCGCACGGGCCGGGCCACCGGGATCGTGGCGGGGCTTGCCACGGCGCTTGTGCTGGCGCTCAACCTGCTGCTGCTGCTGCAAACGTTCGGAGTGGCGATCCCGGGCCTCGCTTGATCTCCGACGCGAGCGCGGGAACCGGCGCATGATGGCCTCGTCCTTGCCGGGCCGGGTGCTGGCCGGGCATCTGCGCACTTTCATCGCCCTGGGCGTCGGCCTCCTTGTTTGGGTGCTGCTCGGCGTCGCCGCCCCGGGCTGGCCCGCCATGAGCCGGGCCATCACCGGCTGGGATGCCGGCGCCTTGGCGTTCATCGCGCTCGCCCTGCACCTTTTCGTCGTCCGCCCGCCCGCGCAGATGGCCGCCGAGGCGGAGGCGCAGGAGGAAGGGGAGTGGACCATCTTCTGGGTGATGCTGCTGGGCACCGTGTTCAGCTTCGCGGCGCTCTCGGGCGAGTTCTCCGATTTGAAGAGCATGCCCAGCGTCGAGCGCAACCTGCACATCGCGCTGGTGGCCGCGACCTTGATGCTGTCCTGGATGCTGACGCATTTCGTGTTCGCGTTCCGCTACGCGCATGAATGGTACGACCTCGACGGGCAGGGCCAGGCCAAGGGCGGGCTGGACTTCCCTTCGGACGACCAGCCCGACTACATCGACTTCCTTTACTTCTCCGTCGTGATCGGCATGACGTTCCAGGTGTCCGACGTGCAGATCACCGCCCGGCGCTTGCGGCGCCTCGCTCTGCTGCACGGCCTGCTCAGCTTCCTGTTCAACACCGTGATCGTGGCGCTCACCGTGAACATCGCGGCCGGCCTCCTGTAGGCTTTCATCGGGCGGGGCTGTCCGTGACCGCCGCCTGCAGGATGGCGGGGATGGCCGCCTTCATCTGGAAGTAGCCGCGGGTCGCCCGGGGCCAGGCCGCGTCGTCCCAGCGCCGGCGCACCCGCAGCGTCCCCGGCGGCAGCGCGTCGGCGGACGGGCCGACCGGCGCCCAGG
>CAXTUO010000865.1:0-2150 GCA_964247175.1 uncultured Acetobacteraceae bacterium
TTCAGACGGATCCGCGACCAGCGCCGCGATCACCGATTGCAGCGCCGGGCGGAATACGGCCTGGCCGGCGCCGAGCACGGCCACCGCGGCCACCAGCGCCGTGGGCGATGGCACGCCGCCCGCCTCCCACGCCGCGACGACGCCCAGCAGCGCCGCCGCCCGGGCCAGGTCCGCGCCGAGCATCGCCCGCAGCGGCGCCCACCCGTCCGCCAGCCGCCCGCCGAACACCAGCGTCAGCAGCACCACAAGCGGCCCCACCGCCGCGAGCCACCCGGCCGCCGCGCCGAACGCTTCGACCGCGATCCAGGTGAAGGCGACGGCGTAGGCCTGGTCGCCGATCGAAGACAGTGCAAGCCCGCCCCACAGCAGCGCCATCGAAGGCTGCCGCAACGGGCGCAGCAGCCGCATCAAGGGGCGAGCAGGGGGAGCATCGACAGGACCAGCAGCCCGGCCATAGTGGCGTTGAAGACCCGCCACTGCATCGGCGACCGCAGCACGCGGCCGGCGCCGGCGCCCAGCAGCGCCCAGCTCAGGAAGCACGGCCAGCCCACCAGGGCGAACAGCGCGCCGTGCGACAGCGCCTGCCCGGCAAGCGCCCGGCCCGGCGTGGTGTAGGCCGTGCTCGCCACGACGGCGAGGACCCACGCCTTGGGGTTGACCCATTGGAACAGCGCCGCGGCGCCGACGCCCAAGGGCGCCGCCACGGTCCCCCCGGCAGACGGCACGGACGGGTCGGCGCGGACCATGCCCCACGCGATCCAAAGCATCCAGGCGACGCCCACCCAACGCAGCCCGGCTTGGAGGGCCGGAGACGCGGCAAGCGACCCCGCCAGCCCGAGGCCGACAAGGGCCACCATGAAGCCGAACCCCAGGCTGATGCCCAGCATGTGCGGCACGGTCGCACGCAGGCCATGGTTGGCCGCCGCGGCCGCCACCATGACGTTGTTGGGTCCGGGCGTGATGGAGGTGACGAAGGCGAAAAGGATAAAGGCGAGGAGGTCAGGCATCGCCGGTGAGGCAACCCCCGACCGGGCAGGTCCGGCGGCCCGTGTGACGCGGGCCGCCGGGGTGGGCCGTCAATGCGCCGTCACTGGGCCGGCGTGGAGGCCGACCCGGAAGCGGGCATGGATGCGGGCGCAGACGCGCCGACCGACGGGTCCGTGCCGTTGCGGGCGCTGTTCAGGCTTTGCTCGTTCAGCGCGTCGGTGGTGGCATTGCCAGCCGTGCCGTGCGCCATCCCCGAATGGCCATGCGCCGCATGATGCATGGTCCGGTGATGCATCGCACTGTGATGCGCCGTTTGGGCGTTGGCCGCGGCGCCGAGCGGCGCGGCGGCGAGGAGGGATGCGAAAAAGATGGAAGCGGATGTGCGCATGATTGATGTGCTCGTCTGCTAGGGAATGCATGGCTCGGCGGCACCGAACGCACGTTTATCTCCGGTATCGCGAGTTCGAGCAATGTTTGCTGTACGTTTGTCACACTATAGTTTAGAGAGTGGTACAGAAAGCACGCATGGGGATGGGCGCCGCGCTGCCGGCGGCAACGCGCCTTCATTCCCTTTCCGTGATCAGCCCGTCCCGCAGATCCTGGGCGTGCCGGGCCGGGTCGCGCTGTTCCGGGGCGCCCATGCCGCCGCCGCCGGGCAGTTCCAGGATCAGGCGGTCGCCGGCGGGGATCACCTGGTAGCCTTTGGTGCGCAGGGTGCCTCCGCTCTTCAGCCGCACGACGCCGGGCGCGCCGTCCCGCCCGCCGTCCCGCCCGCGCGGGGCATGGGCGACCCGGTCGAAGATCGCGTTGCAGGCGAACTCCGCATCACCCTTGGCACCGATCTCCATCACCTGGCCGAACCCGCCGCGGGTGCGCCCGGCGCCGCCGCTGCCGGGGCGCAGTTCCTTGCGCCAGAACACCACGGGCGCAACGTTCTCCGTCGCCTCCACCGGCATGGTCCGCACACCCGACGGGAACGCCGTGCCGTCCAGCCCGTCCTGGCCCGGACGCGCCCCGGTGCCGCCGGAGTTGAAGGTGATGACCTCGAAATCCACCAGCGGCGAGTTCTGCCCGCTGACGATGGGGCCGCCGCGCAAGGGCGGGTTCCACAGGCAGGACGACCCTTCCGCCGTCACCCGGTCCGGCGCCGCCCCGTGCAGGCA
>CAXTUO010000866.1:0-729 GCA_964247175.1 uncultured Acetobacteraceae bacterium
GCCCATCACCAGGCGGAGCCGCCGCAGACCCAGCCCTTCCGTCACCAAGCGGTGCTGCGCCGCCACCATGTCGGCGTAGCCATAGCGTGGGAAGGCATGGCCCATCCCGTCGCTCGGCTTGCTGGAGCGTCCGTGCCCGACCGCATCCGGCAGGATGATGAAGTGTCCGCGCGCGTCGAGTAGGCCGTTGGGGCCGAACATCGGGTCGGCGAAAGCCGGTTGCAGGTATTGCAAGCCGCTGCCGGTCGTCCCGTGCAGCAGCAGCACGGCGTTGCCGCCGCCGGGCGACGGGGTACCGAGCGTGCGGTATGCGAGCCGAACATCCATCCGCCCGGCGCCCGAGAAGGCGAAGTCCCGCGCGGTGAACGAGCCTTCCTTCGATGCCTGGTGCCAGTCCATCGTGCCTTCCTAGAAGAAGGACAGGGCTTCGACGCCGACACCCGCCTGGACGGTTCGCAGCACCTCGCCGTGCTGGAGGTCGCAGACGGCGAGCGTCCCCTCGTTCTGGTTGGCGATCAGCACGGTGCGGCCATCCGCGTGGAAGGCCATGTTCATCGGACCCTGGCCCAGGCGCAGCAGCCGCTGCCGTCCCAGCCCGGCCCCGGGGCCGGCGTCGAAGACGGTCGCAAGCGGCGCATCAATGCTGGTGACGACCAGATACTTGCCATCGGGGCTGTAGCGCGCGACCTGCGCCGCCTTCTCGTGCCCGTCCAGCCCGATGGTGGACAC
>CAXTUO010000866.1:739-2145 GCA_964247175.1 uncultured Acetobacteraceae bacterium
GCGCAGCAGCCGCTGCCGTCCCAGCCCGGCCCCAGGGGCGGTATCATGGCCAATGTCGAACACCGTCGCCAGCGGCGCATCCACGCTGGTGACGACGAGGTACTGGCCGTCGGGGCTGTAGCGCGCGACCTGCGCCGCCTTTTCGTGGCCATCGAGCGGGATTGTCGCCGTGATCGCGTCCGTGGCGACGTCCACGGTCATGATCTGCGGTGTCTGTCCGTCCACCAGCACCACAGTCTTGCCATCGGGCGACAGGCCGATCCCGGTCAGGCCGCCTCCCGTGCGGATCGTCCCGATCCGCTTGCGGGCGCGGAGATCGATCACGGAGGCGGACCCGTCCTCCTCGTTCTCGGTGTAGAGCTTGCTGCCGTCGGGCAGCACCTCCATCCGGTGCGCCTTGTTGGACCCGACCTCGATGACATGCTCGATGCGCCCGGTCCCGGCGTCCATTTCCAGGACAACGCCGCTGTTCTCGCACAGGCAGTAGAGCTGTCCCGCAGGCCCCCAGCGCAGGCCGTGCGGCGCCAGGTGGGGATAGGTGCTGAAGTCGCCCATGTGCCGCCGGGCACGGAGGTCGAACAGCGCGACCAGGTGCCCGGGATGCGGGTTCTTGCCGTGGATGCCGTCGCCGTAGATCGGCACGAAGGCGATGCCCCGGTCCGGCGCGACCAGCACCTCGTGGACGCGCGGCGCGAACCCGTCGAGGGTCAGCACCGTCTCATAGCTGACAGGATCAAGGAACAGCACCTGGTTGCCCAGCTTGTCGATGGCGATCAGCCCGGCGCTGCCGGTCAGAAAGTTGGCATCGGCCATCTTAGGCCTCCCCAAAGAAGGCGGCCAGCTCCCGGGCCGCCGCTTCGGGCTGCTCCTCGGGGATGAAGTGGCCGCAGTTGGCCAACACGCCGCCGCGCACATCATCGGCATAGGCGCGTAGCGGGGTGGCCATGTCGGCGATCGATCCCTGGTCGGCGCCGAGCGCCAGCACCGGCATCGCCAGCTTGCCCCGGCTGCAAAGCTCCCGGTTCTGCCGTGCCGAGAGAGCCGCAGCGCGGTAGTAGGCCAGTCCGGCGCGCAGCCCGCCATCCCTGGTGAACACGCGCAGGTATTCGTCGATGTCCGCGTCGGAGAACGTTTCCGGGTTGGCGGTCTTGCGGCGGAGGAACCAGTCCAGGTACGCCCGCTCGCGCCCGGCGATTAGCATCTCCGGCAGGTCTGGCAGGCTGTGGAATGCGAAGTGCCACGTGCGCCATGCCCGGTCCGGGTCGGTCGGCAAGGCATCCGGCAGGGTGATGCCCGGAATGCCCGCATCCATCAGCACCAGGCGCCGCACCTTGTCGCCGAACAGCGCCGCGTAGGGATAGGCGACCCAGGCGCCGACATCGTGCGCCGCGAGGAAGTAGCTGTCG
>CAXTUO010000867.1:0-2144 GCA_964247175.1 uncultured Acetobacteraceae bacterium
TGGCGCCGCGGTCCAGCGCCGCGTCCAAGGCGGGGCTGCACCAGCCGGTCCAGTTCAGCGGCGCGCCGCAGCGCATCCAGAAGCTGGCGTTGCCGTCCGGGTCCGGCCGCCCGCTCCAGATCACCTGGTAGGCCTCGTACTCGCCCCGGGTCGCCGCGTCGGTCTGCGACACCGCCTCGCCCTTCTGCAGCGTCACCTCGAAGCCGGCTTCGGCCGCCATGGACTGGATCACCTCGCCCACCTGCGTGTCCGTCGGGTTGTTCACGACGCTCAGGGTGAGCTTGGGATGCGGCACCCCGGCGGCGGCCAGCAGGGCGCGGGCGCCCGGGATGTCGCGCGGCGGGACCGGGTGCGCCGGGTCCCAGTAGCGGCTGCCGGGCGCCTCCGTCTGGTTGCTCGGAACGAAGCGCCCTTCGAACACGACCTGGTTGATGCCGTCGCGGTCGATGGATTTCGCAAAAGCCTGCCGGATGCGGACGTCATGGGCGAACGGCGTGTCGGCAGCGGGTCCATGCGCCAGGTTGAAGGACAGCATCTCGAAGCCGATGGAGGGCCGCTGCACGACGCGCAGCCGCCGGTCCGCTTCCACGGCGGGCACGTCGGTGGCGGCGAGGCGGTTGGCGATGTCGAGCTGGCCGGATTGCAGGTTCACGCGCCGCACGGTGGAATCCGGCATGATGCGGAACTCGATCCGGTCCAGCGTCACGGCGGCGGCGTTCCAGTAGCCGGGAAAGCGCTGCAAGGTGATGTGGTCCTGGGCCAGGCGCTCCCCGAAGGAGAACGGCCCGGCGCAGACCGGGTGCGCGGCAATGGCCTCCGTGGGCTGGTCCAGGATGCGCGGGGACAGCATGACGCCGGACCGGCTCGCGAGCAGCGCCAGCAGCGGGGTGTAGGGCGTGGACAGGCGGATGCGGACGGTATGGGCGTCCACCGCGTCGATGCCGGCCACCGGCTTCAGCTCGCCGCGGCGGGCGCTGTAGGGGGCGGTGCGGTAGCGTTCGAGGTTGGCGCGCACGGCCTCCGCGTCCATCGGCGTGCCGTCCTGGAACTGCACGCCGTCGCGCAGGTGCAGCGTCAGCGCCAGGCGGTCGGACGACCAGTCCCAGGCGGCGGCCAGCTCCGGCACGATGTTCAACGCGGCGTCGAGGTTGACCAGTTGGTCGCACATCGACAGGTTCACGATGCGCTCGATGTAGGAGCCGCTGCGGGCCGGGTCGAAGGTGTCGAGGTCGAAGTCCAGGCCGAACCGCAGCGTGCCGGCCGCATGGGCGGACAATGGAGCGGACAGCGGGGCCAGCAGGGCGGCGATCAGCCAGGGGCGCATCCAGGGTCCTTTGTGCATGTGGAGATGAACGCCCGTCAGAGCAGATGGCCATACCCGGACGGCGTATTTTCTAGGGGATTGAAGGCACTTGCAACCCAGTCGGCCCGACGCTATCAATCTTTGATACAGAAGATGCCGGAATGGGAACAAACGTCAATCTGACACCGGAGCTGGAGCGGTTCGCGCAGGTTTGCGTCGAGACTGGACGCTTCAACAACGTGAGCGAGGTCGTGCGGTCCGCACTGCGCATGCTGCAAGACGCCGAAGAGCGGAAAGCTGCTTTCGTGGCCTCGCTCGAGGCCGCCGTGGCTGAGGGCGACCGGGACGGCTTCATTCCGTCCGAAGACGTCGAAGCGGAGATGACTGCCGCAATCGAGACGGTGCGATCCCGGAAGCGGTGATGCCAGGGCGGTTTTCGCCGCGTGCCCGCCGCGAGTTGCGTGAAGCTGTCGAGTGGATCGCCGAGGATAGTCTCCCTACCGCAGAGGCGCTGCTTCGAGCCGCCATTCAAGCGGCTGACATGATCACGAGCAGGCCAGGGCTTGCACGCCTTCGCCCGGACCTTGCCACGGACCGGTTCCGCTTCTGGCCGCTGCGTGGCTTTCCCTACATCCTCGTGTTCGATGTTGACCGGTCCCCGCCGGTTGTTGCGCGCATGGTGCACCAATCGCGCGATTTGCCTGCCGTGCTGGGCGATCTCTGACCGTTCAACAGGAGACGCGGTTGCGCCCGGGATTTGCACGTTTGGGGAGCACTGCCGCTGAGAACTCGGTTGCCGTCGCGCCATCTTTTTTCAAGCTCGATATGAGAGCGGTGGTCG
>CAXTUO010000868.1:0-1528 GCA_964247175.1 uncultured Acetobacteraceae bacterium
GCGATGATAAAGGGATCGGCAACTGCTCGACGCCCCATAGCTTCTTGCGGCCCGCCGGCCGCCGTAGGACGTTCCTCGTTGTTCGCTGCTTCTCCTCGTGGTCTTGCGGCTGCATCGGCCTGCCACGCGGTGGTCCTGGCTCAGGTGCCGGCGCCGCTTTCCGCACTGGCGGGGGCCGTGAAGCGCCAAGCGCCAATGTCGGTATCCGTTAAAAGCTGGACTCGGCAGATGGCGGGAGGCCTGAAGGATCAACGCCATAGGGTTCTGGGCAATGGCCGCTAATTCCCGGATCGAGCCCCCAATATCCGGTAATGCTGAACCAGCAGTGTGCCGACCCGGATGGCCACCGCAGGATGGCAGGTGTTGGGATTTGAAGGCTGACGCGACGCATCTGGACGCCGTGAGGTTCGACGTGGACGACACCCACGCCGTTTCAGGACTGCTGCAGGTCCCCGGGAAAGCCGTCGCCTGCTACGTCATGGCGCATGGTGCAGGGGCCGGGATGACCCATCCATTCATGGCAGCGGTCGCGGACGGGCTCGGCGAACGCCGGATCGCCACGCTTCGCTATCAGTTTCCCTATATGGAACAGGGCTTGCGGCGGCCAGACAGGCCGGCCCTCGTGCACGCCCCGGTGCGCGCGGCCATCGAAGCAGCTGCCCGGCTTACGCCGTCCCTTCCGTTGATCGCGGGCGGCAAGTCCTTTGGCGGGCGGATGACATCCCAGGCCCAAGCCGAGGTGCCGCTCCCCGGTGTCCGCGGCCTCGTCTTCCTTGGCTTTCCGCTGCACCCCGCCGGGAAGCCGTCGGACGATCGGGCGAAGCACCTCTCCGGGGTGCGCATTCCGATGCTCTTCCTGCAAGGCAGCCGCGATACGCTTGCGAACCTGCAGCTGCTGGCACCCCTGGTCGAACGGCTCGGGCAAACGGCAACACTGAAGCTGGTCCAGGACGCCGACCACTCATTCCATGTTCCGGCCCGATCTGGCCGAACAGACAGACAGGTGCTTGCCGAAGTGCTCGATGCCCTGGCCACGTGGGTAGAGCCTGTCGCACGTTGCGACGCCGATTGATCCGCTCCATGCGGCATCCCAGCAATCTGTTGCGAATTAGGCAACGCACCCGCCAGCACATTCTGGCACCACCTGCATGCTGATAGGACACTGAAAGCACTGGGAAGCAAGCGGCTCGGCGCCAAGCAGCCGCCCGGCGAGGCGCTGCCCTCGACCGCTCAGGCGAGCTTGGGCTGACCGTCAGAGGCATTGGGGACCACCAACCAGCGGTGATGGTGACGCTCCGCCTCGAATGAGCTTCCTCGCGCCACTTCGCGGCTTGTGGCAGCGGTGTCAGGTCAGGCTTTCGAAGTGCGGTTCGTCACCTGTTACGCCGAGGGCGCGGCGGTTGGCAAAGGACTGCTGGACGAGGGCATGGAGGTTGCGACCAAGCCCTTCGTGGCCGAGGTGCTTGCGGCCAGGGTGCGGGGCATCGTCGGCGGCCGATCGTCTGCCGGCGCGGCGATGGCGAGAACC
>CAXTUO010000868.1:1538-2143 GCA_964247175.1 uncultured Acetobacteraceae bacterium
GATTATGGCCAAGCCCTTCGCGGTCGAGGCGCTTGCGGTCAGGGTGCGGGTCATCGTCGGCGGCTGATGCTTGCCGGCGGGGCGATGGCGAGAACCCGCCGCGAGCCGAGACGAGGCACCGCGCCCTTTCCGAGCCGCCTTATAGTTACGTCTTGCAAACGAATGTGATCGGCCATACAAGCCTCTTCCTTTCCCTTGCGGACACGTTCCCGATGAAGACACCCATCACCGTGCGGGTCGAGGCCGGGCTCCTGGCGGCGGCGCGGCGCGGCGCGGCCCAGGAGAACCGCACCCTGACCAACTTCATCGAGACCGCGCTTCGGTGCCGGGTGGAGGAGACCGTGCTTGACAGATCGCCAAGCCGACGCCGCCCTCCCCAAACCGCCAAGAACGGACCCGGCAATGCCGCTTGAAGCGACAACCCGCACGGCCTTGCCGAAGGCGGCGACCGGCATCTCGGGCTTTGACGAGGTCACGCTGGGCGGCCTGCCCGCCGGGCGCCCCACGCTGGTCTGCGGCGCCGCCGGCTGCGGCAAGACGCTGCTCGCCGTGACGTTCCTGGTGAACGGCGCCACCCGGTTTGCGGAGCCAGGCGTGTTCATGAG
>CAXTUO010000869.1:0-2142 GCA_964247175.1 uncultured Acetobacteraceae bacterium
GGGTTGGGAGGTGTGGCTGGATGGCGGGCACAACCCCGGCGCCGGCGCGGCCCTGGCCCAGCACGCGGCGGGCTGGGCGGACCGCCCGCTCTACCTAATCGTTGGCATGAAGCAGGCGAAGGACGCCGCCGAGTTCCTGCGGCCCTTGCTGCCGCACGCAGCGGAGGTCTTCGCGGTGCAGGAACCTGGGCAGCACCTGGCGCTCCCGGTCGAGGCGATCATCGCGGCGTCCGGAGGCGTCGCGACGCCTGGCCCCACCGTCACTGAGGCGCTCAAGAAGTTGCCAATCTGTTCACCCGCTCGCGTGCTGATTTGCGGAAGTTTGTACTTGGCCGGCGAAGTTTTGAAGTCGGATAGCGAGGAATAAGGTGCAATGGGGTCTTGGCGTTGGGCAGAACGACCCAACACTGATGGTCTAAGCGGCCAGTCCGCGTCCTCCGACATCGTGGAGCTGGTTATGGACGGTCCCGAAGCGCCGGCGCCGGGAAAACTACGTGTCACGGTTGCCGATGCGAAGACCCGGCCCAACGATGCCGGTCGTGCGACTGCCTTGATGCTCGCCCACGGCTCCATGGAGTTGCGCTGGTTCGCGCCGAAAGAGCATGACGCGCAGACGCCGCATGACCGAGACGAGCTGTATATCGTCATGTCCGGCACCGGGGTGTTCATGCGCGCCGTGGAAAGCCTTCCGTTCGACGACACTTCCTTGGCTGTCCAAGGCGAGGAGCGCGTGCCGTTCGGCCCCGGCGACGCGCTGTTCGTCGCGGCGGGGACCGTCCACCGCTTCGAGGGCTTCTCGGACGACTTCGCGGCCTGGATCGTCTTCTATGGTCCGGAAGGCGGCGAGCGGCATTGATGCTTGGAGGCCGACAGGCGATGAAGATTGCCGGCCTTAAACCGTTTGCTACCTTCAATACGTTTACGTCGATGGCGCCGTGCGGGGCCAGAACGCCGGCCACGTACTGATCAAGGCGGTCGCCGCGCACGCCCGAAATGGGACAATGCGCGGCTTTGTTGGCAAACCCAGGATCACAATACGACAACGCGGCAGCTTCACAACCGCACCGCCAAGTACTCAGGCTTTATCCCTTACGAGTACCCGCTGTCCTGACGCCCGCGGATCAGCCAAGCTGGCTTGCGACCCACTGCTTGAGTTCGCTCTTCGGCGCGGCGCCTACCTTGGTCGCGGCGGGCTTGCCGTCCTTGAACAGGATCATCGTCGGGATGCCGCGGACGCCGTAAGCGTTGGGCGACATCGGGTTGTCGTCGATGTTCACCTTGGCGACCGTGACCCGGCCCTTGTACTCCTGGGCGATCTCCTCCAGCGCCGGGGCGATCATCTTGCAGGGGCCGCACCATTCGGCCCAGAAATCGACTAGGACCGGCTCCTTGGACTCCAAGACCTGGGCCTTGAAGGTGTCGTCGCCGACGGCGACCGTGTTCTCGCTCATGGATGAACTCCTGCTTTCTGCAAAGAAGTTGGGGCGCGGCGGCATCCCGATCAAGCGCCGGCCGACCAAGCGCGGGCCGGTCAAGCGCCGGGCTGGTGCGCGTCCAGCAGCGGCCCGGGGATGACGGCGACGGCCGCCTCGTCCGTCCAAACCAGGGCGCAATGGACCGGGCGGTCCGGGTAGATGCCGCGCAGCACGGCGCGGTAGGCCGCCAACTGGCGCAGGTAGCGCACGGGAGTGTCGGCCACGTCCGCCGGCGGCGCGCGGTTGGTCTTGAAGTCGGCCACCCGGATTTCCCCCGGCAGCACGGCCATGCGGTCCACGACGCCGCTCACCACCACGCCGCCGACCATGCCGGTCAACGGCTGCTCCGCCCGGCTGCCGGGGCCGAACAGCGGCGCCAGCTCGGGGTGGGCGAGCACGGCCAACGCCTGCTCCGCCAGCGCGTCCGCCTCGTCCGGCGAAAGGCCGAGTCCGGCCAGGCGGAGATGCGCCTGCGCCGCGCCGGGCCGGTCCGCTTCCGGCACTTCGGGCAGGTGCTGCAGCAGGGTGTGCACCAGGCGCCCGCGCAGGAAGCGCTGCCCGGCCTCCACCCGCGACAGCAGCGGGGACGCGGAACTCGGGACGGGGCCGAGCGACGCGCCGTCCGGCCGGCTGGGCGCGAGCGGCACCGGCACGGGCGGCTCGGGGG
>CAXTUO010000870.1:0-2133 GCA_964247175.1 uncultured Acetobacteraceae bacterium
CGCCCGCCCTTTCGATCCCGGAGCAGGCGCGCGTCGTCGCCGTGGCGGTGGAGGTGGCCGCAGGCCGGGTCCCGGTTATCGCCGGGTGCGGCGCGCCGGCGACGGAAGCGGCGACCCTCCTGGCAACCGGCGCGGCGCGGAACGGGGCCGCCGGGCTGCTCTGCGCGCCGCCGCCCTACGTCCGGCCAACGCAGGAAGGCATCGCGGCGCATGTCCGGGCGGTGGCGCACGCCGCCGACCTGCCGGTGATCCTGTACGACGTGCCCGGGCGCGTCGGCGTCGCGGTCGCCGATGAAACCGTCGCGCGCCTGCATGAAAGCGGCCTGGTGGCGGCGATCAAGGACGCGGCGGGCGACCTGTCGCGGCCGGCGCGGCTGCGTGCGCTGTGCGGCGGGGCGCTGATCCAGTTCTCCGGCGACGATGCGACCGCGCCGGCGCACCGCGCCATGGGCGGGCACGGATGCATCTCGGTTTCGGCGAACCTGGTGCCCGGGCTGTGCGCACGCCTGCACGCCGCATGGGACCGGGTCGATCCCATCGAGGTCGCCCGGCTTCGCGACCTGCTGGCGCCCTTGCACCAGGCGCTGTTCGCGGAAAGCAACCCCATTCCGGTCAAGGCCGCCCTGTGCATGGCCGGCTTGTGCAACGGCGACCTGCGCTTGCCGCTCACCCGGGCGCGCAGCGGCACGCTCGACCTGCTGGGCCGCATGCTGCCCGGCCTGATGGTGGCCGAGACCAGCGACGCGGCGACGCCGCGCCTGACGCTGGTGACTTGAGCGGCCATGCTGCGCCTGGCCAATGCCGGGCCCGCGGTGCAAGTCGCCCTTGCGCTCGGCCTCGCCCTTGTCGCCGCCCCGATGGTCCGGACCGTGACTGCCGAGCTTGACAACACCGTGGGACGGGCCTGGCCGTTCTCGTTGACGCGATGCTCGTCGCCGAGGACGCCGGGTTGCCGGGCCGCGGCTGCATGGCCCGTTCTGCGCCCGCCCTCCGGTCCTCCCATCCGGACGGGGCGGCTGTGACCGACGCCCGCCAGCCCACGGCCCGGCCCGCGCCTGCGTTCCCCATCGAGGATGCCCTGATGGCGAGCCGCTGGGCGGAGCAGGTCGCCCCGCTCGGCTACCGGGTCGTCATCACGCCCTGCTACGCGCAGGCCGAGGAAGTCATCGAGGTTTATGTTCCCCGCGCAAGGACGCCGGCGTTCAGGGCGCACCGCGCCGCCGCCTCGATCCTGGTCAGGGACTGCGTTGGCCTGACGCTCTCCTTTCCGACGCTGGCGGACGCGCTGCTGGCCATGGCGCCCCTGCCGAAGCCTGGGCGGCGGGCGATGCTGAAACGCGGCAGCCCCGCGTGGCTCCCCACGCCGTCCGGCCCGCGAGGCAGTGCCTGGTCCCGCGCCGGCCGGTCCGTGTCCAGCCTCCTCGCCCTGATGGTCGGCTCGTCGCGGGATTAGCCTTCCCTATCCAGGCCGCTCCAGGGACGCCGGGGCAGGGCTGGCCTGCGCCCCGTTCATCTGGTGGCCTGGCAGACCGCTGCCGTGCATGGTCCGACCCCTGGGCCGCAGCCATTCGCGCAGCTTGGACCATCGCCGGCGCGCGCCGCCGTTCCGGACCGCCATGGCCAGCGCGTTGCGGCTGCCGACGATGACGACCAGCCGCTTGCCGCGGGTCACGCCGGTGTAGAGCAGGTTGCGCGCCAGCATGGCGTAGTGTTGGGTGGCGAGCGGGATCACCACGGCGGGATACTCGGACCCCTGCGCCTTGTGGATCGTCGCCGCATAGGCCAGCACCAGCTCGTCCAGCTCGCCGAAGCCATACTCCACCGCGCGCCCCTCGAAGCCGACGGTCAGCGTGCCGTCCTCCAGGTCGATGGCCGTGACCAGGCCGAGGTCGCCGTTGAACACGTCGCGCTCGTAGTTGTTGGCCACCTGCATCACCTTGTCGCCGGGGCCGAACGTCCAGCCGAACCGCTCGACCCGCTCGGCCCCTGGCGGGTTCAGCGCCTGCTGCAGCGCGATGTTGAGCGTGCGGGCGCCGAGGCTGCCTCGGTTCATCGGGCACAGCACCTGGATGTCGCGCACCGGGTCGAAGCCGAAGCGCGCCGGCACCCGGTCGCGCACCACGGCCAGCAGCT
>CAXTUO010000871.1:0-2129 GCA_964247175.1 uncultured Acetobacteraceae bacterium
CGGTGGCCGAGCGCCCGGGTGACGGCGGCCCGCTGCCGCTGCCCGACCGAGACCGCCGCCGGCCGGCGGTCTAGGATCGCCGCGATCCCCAGCCGTTCCGCCAAGGCCGACACGCGCGCCGGGTCGGGTCGGGCCAGGATGCGTTGCGGCAGCGCGATGTTGTCGCGCAGGCTGAGGAACGGCAGCAGCGCCCCGGTCTGCGGCACGAACCCCAGGCTCCGCCCCCGCAGCGCCGCGAGCGCATCCCCCCGGCCCGCGCGCCACAAGGCCAGGGCGTCCGTGCCGGCCAGGGTCAGCACGTCCCCGGCGTCGGGGCGCAGCGCCAGCGCCAGCAGCGCGAACAAGGTGCTCTTGCCGCAGCCGGACGGGCCGATCACCGCGACCCGCGCGCCCGGTGCCACCTCGAACCACTCGACCAGCAAGGTGAACCGGCTCCCGCCCGCGGCGACGCTGCGGCTGACCCGCTCGGCCCGCAGCGCCGCCGCGGTCACGGCAGGGCTTCGATGGGCACCGGGAACAGCGCTTCCCCGGCGGCGCGCGACCCCGACAGGTCCACCCACAGGTCGGCGTTCGACTGGAACTCCTGGTACAGCCGCAGCTTCGCCTCGATGCTGTTGAGCACGGTGCGCTGGGCGATGGCGCCCATGGCGATCCAGTCGGCTTCCCCGATGTCCATGATCTCCGATTGATAGGGCAGGTCGTCCAGGTACTCGCCCAGCATCGCGCCAATGCGCTGGGCGCCCGCGATGCGCTGCGGGTCGCGCGCCGCGGCGGCGAAGGTCGCGCGCAGCTGGGTGAAGAAGGTGCGCGGCTCCGTCCGCCCCGCCAGCCCCGCCTGCAGGATGCCTTGCAGGCTGCGCGCCAGGTCGGACAATTGGTTGCGCGTCAGCAGCACCCGCACGTCCAGGCTGGACACCGCGGGGTCCGCAAGGTCGCGGTCCGTGGTCCAGCTCCGCACCACGTCCGGCGCCTGGGTGTTCTCCGCCCGGCCCACATAGGTCAGGCGCATCGCCTCCCCTACCACGCGCGCCGCCGCGGCGATGGCCGGCGCCGGGGCGGGGCCGCCTGCGACCGGACGCCCGGCGGCCTCCCCCACCTGGCTCAGCAGGGCGCGGGACAGGTCCTGCACCGTGCGGGCAAAGGCGTCCGGCGCCCCGTTCGGCACCGGGAAATACAGCGGCCCGGCGGCGCCGAACTGCGTGAGTTCCTGGTACTGCGCCGCCGCCGGCTCGTGGTCGTGCCGGGCGCGGCCTTCGGGCGTCAGCAGGTGGATCGCGAACACGGCGACGCCCTTGGCCTTGGCCAGCTCGCGGATTTCCGGGATGTCCAGGTGCGTCAGGCTGTGCGGATGCTGTGCGCGCCGGGCACCAGCGTCCGTGATCAGCACGATGAAGCGCCCGGCCATCGGCGACCAGTCGATCTCGTCCAGCGCCGCCTTGATCCCGCCGATGGGGTCCTCGTCGAAGCCGTTGGAGCTGGCCGTCGCTTCCCGGGCCGTCGCGACGCCGGTGTTGATGCTGTCGGCGGGCTGGCTGAAGTCGGGCTTGCCGAACACCTTTGTGCTGTATTCCAGGCCCGGGCTGTCCTCCAGGCTGTCCCGGTAGGCGACCAGGCCGAAGCGGAAGTTGTCGCGCAGCGGCGTGCTGCCGACGCTGGCGACGATGCTGCGGATCGCGTCCCGCGTGCGGTCGATGTAGGGCTGCATGGAGATGGTGGTGTCCAGCACGAACACGACGCCGGCCTTGAACTGCGTGGGCTGCGCCGGGGCGCTGGGCGAGCGCTGCGGCTCCGCCGGGGCGGAGATGACTTGCAGCATGCGGAGCGGCGGGCCGAACTCGCGCTCGATCCGCTCCGCCGACAGGATCGGCATGAGGTAGAAGTTGCGGGAGAAATCAACGGCCGCCGCGGGTTCCACCGCCACCACGGGACCGGGATCTCCCCCGGGCGCGGCGGCGGCCGTGCGCAGCGTTTGGGCGCGCTGCCCGGCCTGGCTGTCCATCATCAGCAGGCGCTCGTCGCGCTCGGTGCGCAGGAACAGCACGGGCTGCCGGCCGGCCGGGCTGGTGAAGGCGGCGACCATGGCGTGCTTCCATTCGATGGCCTTGGCCCCTTCCAGCCAGCCCTCGGGG
>CAXTUO010000872.1:0-2124 GCA_964247175.1 uncultured Acetobacteraceae bacterium
GCCATATGCTGACGGTGGACGCGGCGACGTACCTCGCCTCCGCCGCGGCGCTGCTGGCGATCCGGCGGCATGCCCGGTTGCCCGCCGCTGAGGCGGTGTTGCCGAGCCACCTGCTCGCCTCCATGCTGCACGGCGTCCGCGTGGTGCGGCGGCACCGCCTGCTGGGCTTTGTGCTCGTGGGGAAAGCTCCGTTGAACGGCGCGTGGTATGCCGTGTTCTTCCTGATCCTGCCGTTGATGGTGGCGCGCAACGGGCTGGTCGGGCCGGGCGGATCGGGCGTCGCCGCGTATGGCGCGGTCATCTCGGCCTATGGCTGCACCAACCTGCTGGCCAACCTGATCATCGGCAGCCGCCCGATGCCGGCACGGCCGGGGCGGCAGATCTTCCTCGGCAACCTGTTCATGGGCACCGGCATCTGCGCCCTCGCGCTCACGGATACGGCTGGCCTGCCGCACGCCGCGCTGCTGCCGGCCTACGCCGCCATTGCCGCCTTCTGCGCGGTGGCCGGCCCCATGCAGGACATCCCGACCGCGGTGCTTCAGCAAACCGACCTGCCGCGCCCGGACATCCAGGCTGCCGCCCGCGCGCTCCTCGCGGCGAACCAGCTCGGTTTCCTGCTCGGCTTGGTGATCGCCCCGGCGCTGCTCGGGCTGCTGCCCACTGCCGTGGTCGTGGCGCTCTGCGGCGTTCCGAGCTTCGTGTTCGGCGGGCTGGGCCTGCGCCGCTACGCTTGAACGGCGCCCGGCTCAATCAGCCGCATCAACGTGTCGAGCTGATCCGCCTCCTCCGCCGGCTTGTCCATCCTGACCCGGGCGACGCGGGGAAAGCGCAGCGCCACGCCGGACTTGTGCCGACGGCTCAGCTGCGCCGCGTCGAAGGCAATCTCCAGCACCAGGCCGCGCTCCACCTCCCGCACCGGGCCGAAGCGGTTAACCGTGTGGTTGCGTATCCAGCGGTCGAGCGTCACCAGCTCCGCGTCGGTGAAGCCGGAATACGCCTTGCCGACCGGCACCAGCTCCCCGTCTTCCCGCCACAGGCCGAAGGTGTAGTCGGAATAGTAGCTGCTGCGCTTGCCATGGCCGCGCTGCGCGTACATCACGACCGCGTCGATGGTGAGCGGGTCGCGCTTCCATTTCCACCATTGGCCCTTGGGCCGGCCCGGCACGTAGGCGCTGTCGCCGCGCTTCAGCATCAGCCCCTCGATGCTGGCGGCGCGGGTGCCGTCGCGGATCGCCGAAAGCTCGTCCACTGTGCTGAACGGGATCAGCTTGGACAGGTCCATGCGCGGCGGATGGTGCTGGGCGTACCAGGCTTCCAGCCGCTTGCGCCGCTCGTCGAACGGCAAAGGGCGCAGGTCCTCGGCCTCGTCGAACAGCAGGTCGTACAGCCGGACCGCCACGGGGTAGTCGCGCTGCGCCTTGGAGCCGGGCGCCTTGCGGTTGAGCCGCTGCTGCAGGTCGGCGAAAGGCGCCACCTCTCCGTCCCGGATGACCAACAGCTCGCCGTCCAGCACGCCGTGGAACCCCATGGCCTCCACGATCTCGGGGAACGCGGCCGAGATGTCGTCGGCGCCGCGGGAAAAGATGCGGCGGCCGAGCGGGGTCGCCACGAGCTGCACGCGGATGCCGTCCCACTTCCATTCGGCGCGGTAAGCGGAAGGGATCAGGGCGGCGATGTCGGGCGCTTCCAGCGGATGCGCCAGCATGGGAGAGCGGAACACCGGGGCGCCCGCCGGGTCGGGACGCGGCGCGTTTCCGGCGATCCAGGCGAACAGCGGCGCGTAGGGGGGCACGAGGCCGTGCCAAACCTCCTCGATCTCGTCGGCGGCGATCCGCCCCTCGGCGACCTCGGCCAGCGCGACCTTCGCCAGCCGCGCCGACGCGCCGACCCGAAGCTCCCCGGTGATCAGCTTGAGCAGCGCGTAACGGACGGAAGCGTCGGACGCGTCGAGCCAGCCGGCCAGCACGAAGGGCAGCTCGGACTTCGGCGTGCTGAGCAGCGTCTGCACCACCTCGGTCATCCGCGGCGGCCCGGCGTTGCTGGGCGCGGCGGGCCAGATCAGCGCGACGGTCTCGGCCAGGTCGCCCACGTAGTCGCGCGACATGGCGAACAGCACGGGGTCGG
>CAXTUO010000873.1:0-2124 GCA_964247175.1 uncultured Acetobacteraceae bacterium
GCCGGCGGGCTGCTGCAGCGGCGCATGGGCCTGCCGGACGCGACGGTGCTGGTGCTGCAAGGCATGATCTTCCTGGCGATCCTGGCCAGCGAGACGCTGTACGGCCGCTTCCGCTGGTTCCAGCCCCGGGGTGCCGCATGAGTGCCATGGAAACCGTGCTGATCGCCATGCTGGCCGGCGCGCTGCGGGTGTCCACGCCGTTCCTGTTCGTGAGCCTGGGCGAATGCCTGACCGAGCGGGCCGGGCGCATCAACCTGGGCAACGAGGGCGTGCTGGTGCTGGGCGCCATGGTGGCCTACGCGACCTCGTACCTGACCGGCAGCCCATGGCTCGGCGTGCTGGCGGCGGCGGGCGCGGGCGCGGCGCTGGGCGGGCTGCACGGCGTGCTGTGCGCGCTGACGCGGGTGAACGACGTGGCCATGGGCATCGCGATCCTGCTGGCGGGCGACGGGATCGCCTTTTTCTTCGGCAAGCCCTTCGTGCAGCCGAGCGCGCCGGGCCTGCCGGGCTTGCCCCTCGGCGGCTGGTCAACCGTGCCGCAAGTGCAGAGCGCCTTGACAGTCAGCCCGCTGTTCCCGTTGGGCGTCGCAGTGGCGTTCGGCATGGCTTGGATGTTCCGCGCCACCCGGCTCGGCCTGCGGCTGCGCATCGTGGGCGACAGCGCGGACGCGGCGCGGGCGCTGGGCCTCCATATCAACCGCACCCGGCTGCTAGCGACGGCGGCCGGCAGCGCGCTGGCGGGCATCGGCGGCGCGTTCCTGAGCCTCGTGTACCCCGGAAGCTGGAACGAGAGCCTGTCGTCCGGGCAGGGGTTGATGGCGGTGGCGCTGGTGGTGTTCGCGCGGTGGAACCCGGTCGGCTGCTTGGGGGCGTCGATCCTGTTCGGCGCGGCCGGGGCGCTGGGGCCGTCGCTGCAAACGGTGGGCGTGACCAGCTACTACTACCTGTTCTACGCTGCGCCCTTCGTGCTGACGCTCCTGGTGCTGGTCGCGACAGTGCGGCCGGGCCGGGCGGTGCGCGGGATGCCGGGCGAGTTGTCCATCGCACGCTGAGGAGGAAACGGTATGAACGGATTAGGCGGCCTGAACCGATCGCCGAACGGCGTCGTGCTCGGCCTGGTGCAGTTGTCGCTCCCGGTCATCGAGACCCGCGCCGACATCACCCGGCAAACCGAGCGCATTGTTGCCATGGTCGCCAAGGCGCGGCGCAACATGGGAACGCTCGACTTGGTGGTGTTCCCGGAATACGCGCTGCACGGCCTGTCGATGGACACGCGGGACGAGGTGACGTGCGACCTCCATGGGCCGGAGGTCGCGGCCATGCGGCAGGCCTGCGTGGACAGCAAGCTCTGGGGCTGCTTTTCCATCATGGAGCGCAATCCCGGGGCCATGCCGTGGAACACCGGCATCGTCGTGTCCGACACGGGCGAGATCAAGCTGTACTACCGCAAGATGCACCCTTGGGTGCCCGTGGAACCCTGGGAACCCGGAAACCTCGGCATCCCCGTCATCGAGGGTCCCCGCGGCGTCAAGCTGGCGCTCATCATCTGCCACGATGGCATGTTCCCCGAGATGGCGCGCGAAGCCGCCTACCGCGGGGCCGAGGTCATGCTGCGCACCGCCGGCTACACCGCGCCGATCCGCGACGCTTGGCGCTTCACCAACCAGAGCAACGCCTTCTGCAACCTCATGGTGACGGCCAGCGTGTGCATGTGCGGCAGCGACGGGACGTTCGACTCCATGGGGGAGGCCATGGTGTGCAACTTCGACGGCGCGGTCATCGCCCACGGCGCGTCCGGTCGGGCCGACGAGATCATCACCGCCGAGGTGCGCCCGGACCTGGTTCGCGAAGCCCGGGCGCATTGGGGCGTCGAGAACAACATCTACCAGTTCGGCCATCGCGGTTTCTCGGCCGTGGCGGGCGGGGCGACCGATTGCCCCTACACCTACATGCACGACTTGGCCGTCGGGCGTTACCGCCTGCCGTGGGAGGCGGAGGTCAAGGTCACGGACGGCACCGGCTGCGGCTTGCCACCGCCGCGGCGGCTGCTGAAGGCGGCGGAATGATCCCGGCCCATCCCTACGCCTGGCCGTATGACGGCGACCTGTCCGGCACGGCGCTGCT
>CAXTUO010000874.1:0-1838 GCA_964247175.1 uncultured Acetobacteraceae bacterium
ACCGGGTTCTGCGTGGACGTTTCCACCGTCGATCCGGGACTGCTGGACCGGTTCCGCGCCATCCTCACGGCGCGTCTAGGGCCGGAAGGCCAACGGCCGCAAGGGGCCGCAAGCAGGCACGCGAACTGAGACGCTGCCTCGCTCCACCCCCCTGCGTCACCACAAGGAGCGCGGCGGCGCGGCGCGGGAAGACCGGCGCTGCCCTGCCGGTCCCCCGTGCCGCGCCGCAAGCGCAATCCTCGCCGCCACCGGATCGCAGCGGCGCAAGGGCGCCCCGCAACGACGGCGCGTCGCCGCAAAGGCCGGGGCAAACGACGGTTGGCGCCACGCCAGCGGCCCTTCGCCTCGGCCCGTTCCCGCCAACCCGTCCCAAGGCGTGCCGTGAACGTGAAAACGGCCGGAGCGTGGGGCTGCCGGTGTCATGCCAACGGCCCCCAGCTTTGACCGTTCTCGCCGGCACGTTCGGAGGCGTGCCATGAACGTGGGAACGGTCAAAGCTGGGGGCCGTGGCATCAGTCCGCCCCCACGGCCGCCCCTGCCCCGCCCCGCACGTCGTGCCCGCCGAACAGCGCGCCGCCGCCGGGCATCGTGCCCAGGGTCAGGGACCCGGCGCCGCTCGCTTCCGCGGCCTGCGTCAGCGCGGGGCCGCCGGTGATGACGCCCTCCGCCACGCCCCAGGGCTTGCCGTCCGTGACCTTGTGGCCCTTGGCCTCCAGCAGCGCCCGCGTGTCCGGGGACAGGGCGAAGCGCTCGGCATAGATGGTGTCCGGCAGCCATTGGTGGTGGATGCGCGGCGCGTCCACCGCTTCCTGCACCGTCATGCCGTGGTCCACGGCGTTGACGATGGCGTTCAGCACGATGGTGATGATGCGCGACCCGCCAGGGCTGCCGATCACCATCGCCACCTTGCCGTCCTTGGTCACGATGGTCGGCGCCATGCTGCTCAGCGGCGTCTTGCCCGGCGCCACCGCGTTCGCCGCGCCTTGCACCAGCCCATAGGTGTTGGGCACGCCGGGCTTGGCGGTGAAGTCGTCCATCTCGTTGTTCATCAGGATGCCCGTGCCTGCCGCCACCTTCCGGACGCCGAACCAGTCGTTCAGCGTGTAGGTCACGGCCACCGCGTTGCCCGCGGCGTCCACGACGGAATAGTGCGTGGTGTTCGTCCCCTCCTTCGGGGCGGCGGCGGCCACGAGGCTGCTGCTGGGCGTCGCGCGGTCCGGGCTGATCTTGGCGCGTATCGCGGCCTGGTAGGCCGGGTCCAGCAGCTCCGCAACCGGGTTCTGCACGAAGTCCGGGTCGCCCAGCCGGTTGTTGCGGTCGTAATAAGCGTGGCGCATCGCCTCCGCCATCACGTGCACCTCCGCCGCCGAGTGCCAGCCCATCTTGCCCAGGTCGTAGCCGCCCAGGATGCCCAGGATTTCGCACAGGATCACCCCGCCGCTGCTGGGCGGCGGCGCGCTGATGACGTGGTAGCCGCGGTAGTCGCACTCGACCGGCCGCATTTCCCGCACGCGGTAGCCGTCCAGGTCCCGCTGCCCGATGATGCCGCCGCCGGCCTGGCTGGCGGCGACAATGGCGGCGCCCACGGGGCCGCGATACAGCGCGTCCGGCCCCCAGTCGCTGATGGCTCGCAGGCTGCGCGCCAGGTCGGCCTGCACCAGGCGGTCGCCAGGGCGCATGGCCTGCCCGTTCCGCAGGAAGATGGCCGCCGCGGCCGGGTCCTTGCGGAGGGCGTCGGTGGCGGTGGAGATCACCGACATGTCGCCGGGCGTGAGCACGAACCCCTCGGCGGCCAAGCGGATGGCCGGCGCCATCAGGGCGGCGCGGGGCATGGTGCC
>CAXTUO010000874.1:1848-2123 GCA_964247175.1 uncultured Acetobacteraceae bacterium
CACGCCCACGGCCAGCCAGGTGTCCAGCGACCGCCCCGGGACGACGTTCCCGGCCTCGTCCAGGAACATGCCCGGCGTCGCGGCCAGGGGCGCGCGCTCGCGGAAATCCAGGAACGCCGTGCGCCCGTCGGCCAGGCGCAGCGTCATGAAGCCGCCGCCGCCCAGGTTGCCGGCAGCCGGGTAGGTGACGGCCAGGGCGTAGCCGACCGCAACCGCCGCATCCACGGCGTTGCCGCCGTCCCGCAGCACCTGCGCGCCCACCTCCGACGCCAGGT
>CAXTUO010000875.1:0-1479 GCA_964247175.1 uncultured Acetobacteraceae bacterium
GGAGGACCGGGACGCCGTGGCGCTGATCGGCATCGACCGCGACCGCATTTTCGCGATTGGCTGGGGCCTGGGGGCGGCCACGGTGGGCGTCGCGGGCGCCATGCTGATCGCCTTCTACTACGTGTCGCCTTCCGTCGGTGCGAACTTCGCGGTGATCGCCTATGTCACGGTGGCGCTGGGCGGCTTCGGCTCCATCCTCGGCGCGCTGGTGGCGGGGATCATCATCGGCGAGGTGGAGGCGCTGACCGCCCTCGTGCTGGAACCCTCGCTCAAGCAGGTCGGCATGTTCGCGGTGTACCTCCTGGTGCTGACCGTCCGGCCGCGCGGCCTGTTCGGGAAAATCTGATGGATGGCTCCCTGCCCGCCGCGCCGGCCGACAACGCCATCCTGCGCCGGCGCCGGCGGGAGCTTTGGCTGGGCGCCGCGGTTCTGCTGGCATTGGCCGCGCTGCCGCTGCCGATCCGCGACACCTACACGCAGAACCTCCTTATCATCACGATCCTGTTCGCCGGGCTGAGCCAGGCCTGGAACATCCTGGGCGGCTATTGCGGGCAGATTTCGCTGGGCCACGCGCTGTATTTCGGCATCGGCGCGTATGTCTCGACGCTCCTTTTCGTGAACGCGGGCGTGCCGCCGACGCTCGGCATGTTCGCGGGCGGGCTGGCCGCCGGGCTGTGCGCGCTGCTGGTGGGCTGGCCGTGCTTCCGGCTGAGCGGGCATTACTACGCCATCGCCACCGTCGTGGTGGGGGAGATCGGCTACCTGCTGTTCCTGAACTGGGACTGGGTGGGAGCGGCGTCCGGCATCTACATCCCGATTGGGGCGGAAAGCCTGGTCAACCTGCAGTTCCGCACCAGCAAGCTGCCGTTCCACTTCGTGGCCCTGGCCTTCGCCGCCGCGACCTGGGCCGTCGCCTGGGTGATCGAGGGCAGCCGCTGGGGCTTTTCCTGGCGCGCGATGCGGGACGACGTGGTGGCGGCGCGGTCGCTCGCGGTGCGCGTGTTCCCGTCCAAGATGGCGGCGGCGGCGATCAGCGGCTTCTTCACCGGCGTGGGCGGCGCGATCTACGCGCAGTACGTCGGCTACATCGACCCGGACAGCGTGCTCGCGGGGCAGCTCAGCATCCTGATCGCGCTGCCGGCGGTGCTGGGCGGGGTCGGCACGCTTTGGGGGCCGCTGCTGGGTGCCGCCGTGCTGATCCCGGTGAGCGAGCTGTCCCGCAGCTACCTGGGCGGCGGCGGCCAGGGCGTTGACCTGATGATCTACGGCGGCCTGATCGTCGCGGTGTCGCTGGTGCGTCCGGCCGGGCTGGTCAGCCTGCTCGGCCTGCGCCGGGCGCCGCAGGCGTAGCCAGAGGCATAGCCAGCCCGGGCCGTGCCCGGCCTATTCCCACCGCCCCACGGCGCGCATAGCATCCGGCCATGCTCCCGACCCGATACTGGCAAGACCTCCCCTGGACTGCCTTCCCGTCCTTGCCGA
>CAXTUO010000875.1:1489-2121 GCA_964247175.1 uncultured Acetobacteraceae bacterium
CGGTGCTCGTGCTGCCGACCCAGGCGGTCGGGCTGTCGGTGGAGCACGTCCGCTTCCCCGGCACGCTGACCGCCAGCGCCGAGACGCCGATCGCGCTCTGGACCGAGATCGGGGAAAGCGTGGCGCGCGCCGGGGTGCGCAAGCTCGTGCTGCTCAACAGCCATGGCGGTCAGCCGCAAGTCGTGGACATCGTGTGCCGCCGCCTGCGCGTTGCCGCCGGCATGTTCGCGGTCTCCTGCCTGTGGAGCCGCCTCGGCAAGCCGGATGGGCTGGTGAACCCCGTGGAAGCGCGGCACGGCCTCCACGGCGGCTTCGTCGAGACATCGCTCATGCTGCATTTGGCGCCGGAGCGGGTGGACATGGCGGAGGCGGAGGACTTCCGCTCCCGCTGGATCGCGCGGGAGAACGATTTTTCGGTCCTCGTGCCAGAGGGCGCGGTCGGGTTCGGCTGGGAAACCCAGGACCTGCACCCGACCGGCGCCCTGGGCGATGCCAGCGCCGCCACGGCCGAGGCCGGGGCAAGGCTCCTAGACCACGCCGCCGCCCGGCTCGCGACGCTGCTGGGGGAGGTGCACCGGCTCGACTTGGACGAGTGGCTGCAAGCCGGGCCGGGCGCTACGCCGCCACCGGCA
>CAXTUO010000876.1:0-2121 GCA_964247175.1 uncultured Acetobacteraceae bacterium
ACCGCCGGGTGCGCGGCGCCATCGCGGCCAAGCTGATCGAAATCCAAGTGGTCGTGTTGGGCGAGGGCGAGAACGTCGCCGACGACGAGATGCGGTCCATGGTGGGCAACATCGTCAGGAAGGCGATGTCACCCGTCGAGCAATGGAAAGCCATAGAGAAGCTGGTCAGCGACCGGTGGACGGAGGAAGCGATCTCCACCGCGCTGGCGCTGCCGGTCCGCACGTTGCAGAAGCTGCGCCTGCTGGCCCGCATCCACCCGCCCATGCTGGACCGCATGCACGCCGGCGACATGCCGGGCGAGCGCGACCTGCGCGTCATCGCTTCCGCGCCGCTGGACGAGCAGGCGGCGGCGTGGAAGCAGAACAAGCCCAAGAAGAACGAGACGGTCACATGGTGGCAACTGGCCCGTGCGCTGACCCGCCGGCGCATGCGGGCCGCGGACGCCCTGTTCGACGCGGAGTTCGCCGCTGCCTACGGCGTGGAATACAGCGAGGACCTGTTCGCCCCTGCCGACGAGGACAGCCGCGCCACCACCAACGTCGAAGGTTTCCTCGCCGCCCAGCACGCCTGGGTCGAGGCCAACCTGCCGCCCAACGGCGTGGTGCTGCAAGCCGAGCCGTATGGCGGGCCGAAGCTGCCGCCCAGGGCGCAGCGCTTCTACGGCAAGCCGGGCACCGGCGGCGAGAGCATCGGCTTCTGCGTGAACGAGAACACGGGCCAGGTGGACACGGTGCTGTTCACCTTGCCGACGCTGGCTGCCACGGCGCGGGACAAGGGCACGGCCGACGAACCCACGCCGTCGGCAAAGCCGCGCCCCGACGTGACGCAAAAAGGCCAGGCGATGATCGGCGACATGCGCACCGACGCCCTGCACGCGGCCTTGCGCGACGAGCCGATCGACGACGGGCGGCTGATCGCGCTGTTGGTGCTTGCTCTTGCCGGAAACAACGTCGAGGTGAAGACCGGCCTGGCGGAAGGCAGGCTGCAACGCGACAGCCGCTCCGCCATCGCCGGCACGCTGACGGAGGGCGGCGCGCTCACGTCGGACCCTGCCGCCTTGCATAAGGCCGCGCGTGCGATGCTCACCTACACGCTGTCCTGCCGCGAAAACTGGTCGCAAAGCGGCGCGGTTGCGCGCATCGCCGGCGACGCCATCGGCGCGGACGCCCACCTGCCAAATATGGCGGTGACGGAGTTCCTGTCGTGCCTGTCCAAGGCGGCGGTGGAAGGCGTGGCCCTCGGCCTCGGCGTGCCCGTGCAGCCCACGGGCAAGGCGACCCGCGGCGCGGTGATCGCCCGCGTGGGGCAGGGGCGCTGGATCTACCCGCAAGCGGTATTCTCAGGCGGTGCGGAGACCATGGCAGCGGAGGTCGCAAGCGAGCAGCGCCGCGCCAGTTGGATGACAGGCGCGGCCGACGACGAAGCCGATGGCGCGGCCGACACCCTGCCGGACGAGGACAACGGCGGGGACGACCTGGACGACGAGGCGGCGGCCAGCGCCGATCCGGCAGAGGACGCTGGGGCTGAGCTTGAGGACGGGCCTGTTCCCGACGCCGAGCCGGTCGTGCCCCCACGCCGGCGGCGGTCGCGCAAGGACGCCGGCGAGGACCGTGCCGCGGCCTGACCGACCGACGCACGCCCGTCACCGCCAACCCCTTCCATCCCGCAACGGCGAGGCTCCGGCCTTGCCGCTGCCCTTTTCCATCCGCATCAGCCGGCGCGCGCACATTGGGTGCGTGCGGGTGGCCGTGCGCGCACCGCAAGGACAGCCATGCCTGCCACGATCAACCTCCGCACCATCCCTGGCTCCATCGAACGCGGCGACCGCCACGACGCGAAGACGCTGGAACTGTTCGGCCCCTCACTCGGACAGGACAGCGTCGCGGTCGCGACCGTCGCCGACGTCCGCGCCGCCGTGCAGGCGTTCGGCGGCCGCATGCGCGCGGCGCACCCGGACGCCTCGTTCATGGTCTCCGTCTCGGTCAGGAAAGGCGACCGCAAGCCAAACGGCTTCGACGCGGGCTCGCTCAACAACGGCTTCGGCCAGGAGGACCACCTGCGCGTCGTGGACAAGCGGAGCGCGCCGGCCGTCCCAGCCGCATCCAACGCGGCATAGGGGC
>CAXTUO010000877.1:0-2120 GCA_964247175.1 uncultured Acetobacteraceae bacterium
ACCGACACGCAGGCGGCCTCGCCCACCGCCATCAGGCCGGGCACCACGGCGTCCGGGTCCTTCGCGGTCGGGCGCAGCACCTCCGTGCGGTAGTTCGTCGGCACGCCGCCCATGTTGTAGTGCACGGTCGGCAGCACCGGGATCGGCTCCTTGGTCACATCGACGCCGGCGAACACCTTGGCGGTTTCGCTGATGCCCGGCAGGCGCTCATGCAGCAGTTCCGCGCCCAGGTGCTCCAGGTGCAGGTGAATATGGTCCTTGTTCGCGCCCACGCCCCGCCCGGCGTTGATCTCCAGCGTCATGGAGCGGGACACCACGTCGCGGCTGGCCAGGTCCTTGGCGGTCGGCGCGTAACGCTCCATGAAGCGCTCGCCCTCCGAGTTGGTGAGATACCCCCCTTCCCCGCGCGACCCTTCGGTGATCAGGCAGCCGGAACCGTAGATGCCGGTCGGGTGGAACTGCACGAACTCCATGTCCTGCATGGGGATGCCGGCGCGGATCGCCATGCCGTTGCCGTCGCCGGTGCAGGTATGCGCGCTGGTGCAGCTGAAGTACGCCCGGCCGTAGCCGCCCGTGGCAAGCACGACGCTCTGCGCGCGGAAGCGGTGCATGGAGCCGTCCTCCAGGCACCAGGCCATCACGCCGCGGCAAGCGCCCTCCTCGTCCATGATGAGGTCGAGCGCGATGTACTCGACGAAGAACTCGACCTCGTGCTTGAGGCTTTGCTGATACAGCGTGTGCAGGATGGCGTGGCCGGTGCGGTCGGCGGCGGCGCAGGCGCGCATCGCCGGGGTCTTGCCGTATTCCTTCATGTGCCCGCCGAACGGGCGCTGGTAGATGCGGCCGTCCTCCGTCCGGCTGAACGGCACGCCGTAGTGCTCCAGCTCATACACCGCGGGGATCGCCTCGCGGCACATGTACTCGATGGCGTCCTGGTCGCCCAGCCAGTCCGACCCCTTCACGGTGTCGTACATGTGCCAGCGCCAGTCGTCCTCCCCCATGTTGCCCAGCGCCGCGCCGATGCCGCCCTGCGCCGCGACCGTGTGGCTGCGGGTCGGGAACACCTTGGTCAGGCACGCGGTCCGCAGCCCGGCCGCGCCCATCCCGAGCGTCGCGCGCAGCCCGGCGCCGCCCGCGCCCACCACGACGACATCGTAGGTGTGGTCGATGACATTGTAGGCCCGTGCCGATGGCATGGTGATCGCGTTCATGGGACTCGCCTCAGAAGAGATAACAGCAATATGGCGTCGAACCCGCGTTCAGCCAGACGCGGCTCAGGTCAGCGCCAGCTTCAAAACCGCAATGCTGGCCAGCAACCCAAGCACGAGCGAGGCCGCCTTGGCGCCCAGGATCATCAGGGTCATCTGCCACTTGTTGGACACGTAATCCTCGCAGATCACCTGTAAGCCCAGGTGCATGTGCTGGAACGTCACGAGGATCAGCACCAGGAGCAAGGTCGCGTTGATGGGGTTGCCGGCCCAGGCCGCGACGGCCGGCTGCGGCGCGCCCGCCAAGTGCAGCATCGCGTAGATGAACCACAGCGTCAGCGGCACCAGCGCGATGCTGGTGATCCGCTCGGTGCGCCACTGCCCGACCCCCGAGTGCCCGGCGCCGACGCCGCGCGCCCGGCCGAGCTGGCTGCGGCGCACGTCGATGGAGATGCCTTCCCGCATGGACTCAGCCCCTCACAGCAGCCAAAGGCCGACGGCCCAGACCAGCACGGTGCCGACCGCGGTCGCAACCACCACGGCCCAGCCGCTCGCGTAAGTCTGCGGCAGGTCGAAGCCGAAGCCGGCGTCCCAGGCCAGGTGCCGGATGCCGTTGAAGAAATGGAAGAACAGCGACGCCGTCCAGCCGAACAGCACGAACAGCCCGACCGGCGAGGCGACGAAGCCCTGCACGGTCGCGAACGCGCCCGGCCCGCTGGCGGCGGCGACCAGCCACCACACCAGCAGCAGGGTGCCCACGGACAGGGCGATCCCGGTCACGCGGTTCATGATCGACAGGATCGACGTGATCTGCGGCGCATAAACCTGCAGGTGCGGCGACAGCGGGCGGCGCACGGTCTTGCCGTCGCTGGTGTACGCCACCATCAGCGCGTCCCGGACATCCTTCATAAT
>CAXTUO010000878.1:0-2115 GCA_964247175.1 uncultured Acetobacteraceae bacterium
TGCGTGAACCTTTACCCGTTCGAGGCCACGGTCGCCGCCGGCGCCGCTCCCGCCGAGTGCGTCGAGAACATCGACATCGGCGGCCCCGCCCTGATCCGCGCCGCCGCCAAGAACCACGACCACGTCGCCGTGCTCACCGACCCGGCGCAATACGACGCCCTGCTGGCCGAACTTGCGGAGCACGGCGGCACCACCGAAGCCTTGCGCCTCCGCTTGGCCGGCGAGGCTTACGCCCGCACCGCCGCCTACGACGCCGCCATCGCCGCCTGGTTCGCCCGCGCCGAGCCGTTCCCGCAGCGCCTCACCCTGTCCGGCGCCCTGCGTCAAACCCTCCGCTACGGCGAGAACCCGCACCAGCAGGCGGCATTCTACGTCAACAGCACGCGGCCCGGCATCGCCACCGCCGCGCAGGTGCAGGGCAAGGCGCTGTCCTACAACAACCTGGGTGACACCGACGCCGCCTTCGAGTGCGTCGCCGAGTTCGACGAACCCGCCGTCGTCATCGTGAAGCACGCCAACCCCTGCGGCGTCGCCACCGCCGGCACGCCCGCCGCGGCCTGGGAGCGGGCGCTGCGCTGCGACCCCGTGTCGGCCTTCGGCGGCATCGTGGCGCTGAACCGCCCGCTCGATGCTGAAACGGCCGAGCGCATCGCAGCTATCTTCACCGAGGCGATTATCGCCCCGGACGCCGACCCTGACGCCCGCGCCGTGCTGGCCCGCAAGAAGAACCTCCGTCTCCTGCTGACCGGCGGCCTTCCGGACCCGGCCGCGCCCGGGATCACGGTCCGCAGCGTTTCCGGCGGCTTCTTGGCACAATCGCGCGATGCCGGCCGGACCCTGCCGGCGGCGCTCCGTGTCGTGACCCGGCGTGCGCCCACATCCGCGGAGCTGGCCGACCTCCTGTTCGCCTTCCGCGTCTGCAAGCACGTCAAGTCGAACGCCATCGTTTATGCCAAGGCGGGCGCCACGGTCGGCATCGGCGCCGGGCAGATGAGCCGGGTGGACAGCGCCCGCATCGCCGCCTGGAAAGGCGCCGAGGCCGCCCGCGCCGCCGGGTTGCCCGAGCCGTTGACGGAGGGCAGCGTCGTGGCGTCCGACGCCTTTTTCCCCTTCGCGGACGGGCTGGAAGCCGCGGTCGCCGCCGGGGCCACGGCGGTGATCCAGCCGGGCGGGTCGATGCGGGACGCCGAGGTGATCGCGGCGGCGGACGCGGCGGGGGTGGCCATGGTGCTGACGGGGATGCGACACTTCCGGCACTGACCGCCGCGGCGGCCAGGAGACGGGCAAACGCACCAATCACCGGTTCCGGGTCGTCACGCCCTTCAGACGATGACCGCCTCCGGCCTATCCTCCGCTGCTGCCCGCATCGCCGCCCACACGGCCGCCACGTCCGCGCGTTCCGTCGGCTCGGCGCCGACCGACACCCGTACCATCCAGCGCCCGTCAATCATCGCCGGAGTCAGGTAGGCCGCGCCGGACCGGTTGACCCGCTCGGCCCAAGCGCGGGTGTGCGCGTCGAGCGCGGAGCCCGCCAGCCCCGCCGGCTCGTGCCGCACGCAGACGGTTTGCAGCGGCACCGGCGCGACCACCGTCCAGCCCGGCGTCGCCGCGACCTTCCCCGCAAGCCAGGCCGCGTTGGCGAGGTCGCGGCGCAGCCGGGCGGCCAAGCCTTCGATGCCTTGCTCGCGGATCAGGAACCAAAGCTTCAATGCCCGGAACCGTCGGCCAAGCGGGATGCCCCAGTCGCGCAGGTTGCGCACCTGGCCATCGACGCCGCTTTGCAGGAAACTCGGGTTGGTGGACATGACTCGCTGGAGGTGCCCGGGGTCGCGCACGTAGTACAGCGAGCAATCGAACGGCGCGCCCAGCCACTTGTGCGCGTTGACCACGATGCTGTCCGCGCCCTCGATGCCGTCCCACAGGTGCCGCATCTCCGGCAGGACCATGGCGCTGCCGGCCATCGCCGCATCGACATGGAGCCAGACGCCGTGGCGCACCGCCACGTCGGCGATGCCCGCCACGGGGTCGATGGCGGTGGTCGCCGTCGTGCCGGTGGTCGCGACGACCGCAACGGGCCGCAGCCCGGCCCGGCGGTCCTCCGCGATCATCGCTTCC
>CAXTUO010000879.1:0-2111 GCA_964247175.1 uncultured Acetobacteraceae bacterium
GATTGGGTGCTGTATTGGCGGGACGACGGGTCGAGCGACGGCACCGTGGACATCATGCGGCGTTTCATGGTGGGACCCGGCGCGGGGCGGTGCCACGCGGTGCTGGACCCGCCGGGCCGGCTGCGCCCCACCGGGAGCTTCATGGCGCTGCTGCGCGCCACGGTGAAGACGGACGTAGCCGCCGTGGCGTTCGCCGACCAGGACGACGTATGGCTGCCGGAGAAGCTGGCCCGCGCGGTTGCGGCGCTGCAGCCCGACCCGCGCCCGGCGCTGTATTGCAGCCGGCAGCTCCTGGTCGATGAGGCGCTCCGGCACATCGGCGTGTCGGCGCGGCTGCACCAACCGCCGGGCTTCCCCGCGGCGCTGACGCAGAACGTCGCCACGGGGTGCACCCTCGTGCTGAACCAGGCCGCGGCGCGGCTGGTGGCCGGCAGCCGTCCGCCGCCGGCGACGCTGCATGACTGGTGGAGCTACCTGGTCGTTTCCGCCCACGGCGGCCGGCTGGTGGCGGACGCGACGCCCACCGTGCTGTACCGCCAGCATGGCGGCAACGCCGTGGGCGCGCCTGCTTCCATGCGCCGCCGTTTCTTCGAGGCGCTGCGGCGCGGACCCGGCGCCTTCATGGCCGTGCTGCGCGGCCACGTCGCGGCCCTGCGGGCACAGCCGGACCTGCTCACCCCGGACGCGGCGGCGGCGTTGGACGTGGTGGAGGCCGGCTTGCAGGGCGGGGTGCCGCAACGCTTGGCGGCGCTGCAACTTGGCGGCCTGTCGCGGCAAACCTGGCAGGAGACGCTGATGTTCCGCCTGTGGTTCCTGGTGGATCATCCGCCCGCATCGCCGCCGGGCCAGCCGCAGGCCAGCAGCGCCGGCCGCATGTGAAGCGGCGGCGGGGCCGTGGCCGCAAGCGGCGGCGCCAAGGGCAGGGCGATGGCGCGGGCCAGCAACTGCATCGGCCCGTCGCCGCGCCCATAAACCGGGTCGCCTACGATGGGATGGCCCAAGGCTGCGCAATGCACCCGAATCTGGTGGGTCCGCCCGGTCCAGGGCTGCAACTCCAGCCAGGCAAGGCCGCCGGCCTGGCCCATCAGGCGCCAGCCCGTGCGCGCCGGGGTGCCGTCCGGCCCCGGCTCCATGCGCCACCCCGCCGGGGTGCTGCGCTTGCGCAGGCGGTTGGAAACCTCGCCCGAGGCCGCGTCGGGTACGCCCTGCACCACGGCCCAGTAGGTCTTGCGCGCCGACCCGGCCGCGAACGCCGCCTGCGCCGCCAAGAGCGCCTGCTTGCGCAGCGCCACCACCAGGCACCCGGCCGTGTCGGCGTCCAGGCGGTGCACGAGCCATGGGCCGTCCTTGCGGCGGGACAGCGTGGGGAAACCATCCTCGACGCTGGCGCCGCCGCCGGGTCCCGGATGCACCGGCAGGCCGGCCGGCTTGTTCAACACCACGAAATGCTGGCTTTGAAACAGGATCGGGATCATCCCGCCAGGTTGACAGCGGCGCCGGGGCGGCGGAAGCACCCCCATGCCCGATGACCGGATTTGCGGCCTGAACGCCGTCACCGCCCTGTTCGCCTGCCGCGCCCCCGACGTGATCCGTTTGTTCTACAACGAGGACAGCAAGGCGCGGGTCGGCCCGCTTTGCGCCGAGCTGGCCCGCATGCGCCGCCCTTACCGCCTGCTGCCGCCCGACGAGCTGGAGCGCGCCGCCGGCACCCCGCACCATGGCGGCGTCGTGGCCATCGCGACGCCCCGGCCGCTCGGCATGTTGGACTTCGTGCGCCCGCCGCGCTTCCCGCTGCTGCTGATCCTGGACAGCGTCGGCAACCCGCACAACCTGGGCGCCATCGCCCGCAGCGCCGCGTTCTTCGGCGTGCGCGCCATGGTGCTGCACGACACGCCGCTGCAGGCCATGCCGTCGGACGCCGCCTACCGCGTGGCGGAGGGCGGGCTTGAGTACCTGGAAGTGTCCAAGACCCGCAACCTGCGCAAGGCGCTGCTGGCGCTCGACCCGTATTACCGCACGGTCGCCGCGACGCTGACCGAGGAGGCCGTGCCCGTCACCGCCCTGCCGCGGGACCGCCCGGTGGCGCTGGTGCTGGGCAACGAGGAGCGGGG
>CAXTUO010000880.1:0-2108 GCA_964247175.1 uncultured Acetobacteraceae bacterium
CCGCCTTGTCGCCGCGGCGCCGCATCAGGTGCCCCGGGCCGGATGGCTCCAGGCGCCGACCGCGCCCGCCGCGTGGCCGAGCGTCGCTGCGCCGACTTGTCAGCCCTCCGCCTCTCCAGCCTTGCGGTAAGGCGAGAGTTCGGCCAGCGCTTCCATGTGGGACTGCACGGCCGGGCGCTCGCTGTCCAGGAAGCCGGCCACGGCGCGGCGCAGCCCGGCATGGGCGATCCAATGGGCGGAGTAGGTCGGACGCGGCATGTAGCCGCGCTGGATCTTATGCTCGCCCTGCGCCCCGGCCTCCACGCGCTGCAGGCCGTGCTCGATGGCGAACTCGATGGCGCGGTAGTAGCACAGCTCGAAGTGCAGGAACGGCCAATCGCCACGGCAGCCCCAGTTGCGCCCGTAGAGCGCCTCGTCGCCCGCGAAGTTGAGCGCGCCGGCCACGGGGGTGCCGTTGTGCTCGGCCATCATCAGCACCACGCGATCGTCCAGGCGCTCCGACAGCAGCGGGAAGAACTTGCGGGTCAGGTAGGCGCTGCCCCACTTGCGGTCCACGGTCGAGGTGTAGAACTTGTAGAACGCATCCCAATGCCGCGGCGTGATCTCGTGGCCGCGCAACGCGACGAAATCCAGGCCGGCCGCATTGGCATCCCGACGCTCCCGTTTGAGCGACTTGCGCTTGCGGGAACTCAGCGTGCCCAGGAAGTCGTCGAACGTTCCGTAGCCCGCGTTCTCCCAATGGAACTGCGTCCCCAGGCGTTGCAGCCATCCGGCGCGGCCCAGCGCCTCCCAATCCGCGCGCGTGCAGAACGTCGCGTGCACCGAGGACAGGTTCAGCTCGCCGCACGCCTGCGCCAGGGCATGGCCCAGCGCCTCCGTCTCGATCCCGTCGCGCGCCAGCAGGCGCGGGCCTGGCACCGGGCTGAACGGCACGGCGACTTGCAGCTTGGGATAGTAGCTGCCGCCGCCCCGCTCAAAGGCGTTGGCCCAGCTATGGTCGAACACGTACTCGCCGTAGCTGTGCGACTTCGCGTACATCGGCACAACGGCCACGATGCGGTCATGCTCGCGCAACGCCGCGTGCTGCGGCATCCAGCCGGTGCGCGCGTTGGCCGAGCCGCTGTCCTCCAGCGCGCTCAGGAAAGCATGGCTGACGAAGGGGTTGCCGGGTCCGGCGCAGGCGTCCCATTCGGCCGCCGGGATTTCGGCGATGTGGGGGTGCAACGTCAGCGTGAGCGTGGGGAGGCTGTCGGGCATCCCGGGGATATGGCGCGGAGGCCGCCCGAACAAAGCCTTCAGGCGATTTCGAATAGGCCTTCAACCTCGACGGCGGCGCCGAGCGGCAGGGCAGGGACGCCGATGGTGCTGCGGGCATGGCGCCCGGCCTCGCCGAACACCGCGACGGCCAGGTCCGACGCGCCGTTCATCACCGCGGCGTGCTGCGTGAAGTCCGGCGGGGACGCGATGAACCCGCCGAGCCGCACCACCCGCCTGACCCGGCCCAGGTCGCCGCCGCAGGCCTGGCGCAGGTGGGTCAGCACGTTGGCGAAGCACAGCCGGGCGGCGCGCTGCCCCTGCTCCACGCTGACCTCCGCGCCGACCTTGCCAACCACGGCCACCTTGCCATCCACTGCCGGAAGCTGGCCGGAGATGACGACCAGATTGCCGGTCACGACATACGGCACGTAGTTGGCGACCGGGGCCATGGCGCTTGGCAGGTCGATGCCGAGTTCCGACAATCGCGCGTCGATGCTGTTCATTGCGGCGTCCTATGCGTTGGCCACCAGCCGCAGCCCGGGCCGCCGGGCGCGGCGCTGGGCCGGCAGGTCCATGGGCAGCAGCGGTGCCGTTGGCGTGTCATCCGCAGCATCCGGCACTCCTTCGGGGACATCGCAACGCCCAAGATAGGCGATGGCCAGATTGCGGAAAACGTAGTCGAGGACGGAGGTCGCGTGGCCGACATCCGGGTCGCCCTCCACGGGTCCGGCCGGCCCGAACCGGGTCAGCGTGAAGCTGTCCACATAATCCTGCAGCGCCACGCCGTGCTGCAGCCCCAGGCTGACGGCGGCGGCCAGGCTGTCCATCATGCCGCGCAGCGCCGCGCCCTC
>CAXTUO010000881.1:0-2108 GCA_964247175.1 uncultured Acetobacteraceae bacterium
CCGCCTGACGGAGGCCGACCTCGGCAACCGCTACGAGACGTTCTGCGACCCGCGGCTCAACGCCGAGCAGTCGCTGGAGCTTGCCTTCCTGGTCGCGGCCGAACTCAAGGCCCGCCGCACGCTTGGACGCGCCCAGGCGGTCGCCGCGCAATGACCGCGTTGCAGCCGCGGCCTGTGATCGAGGACATCGGCAGCCGCACCGACGCCTACTTCAACCGCACGCGGGAGGTGATCGGCCGGTTCGGCGACAAGCGCGTGACCTATGCCTTTTTTCTGCGCCGCCCGGTGATCTCGGCGCCGCGGCTCATGCTGGATTGGCTGACGGAAGTGGCAGTGCTGCGCGGCACGCGGTTCGAGTTCGATCAGGCGCACCCGGAAGGCACCTGGGTCGGCGCCGGCGAGCCGATCGTCTATGTCACCGGCAGCTTTCACGAGCTGGCGGATTGCGAGACGATCTGCCTGCAGAAGCTCGGCGCGGCCTGCGTCGCGGCGCACAACGCTTATCAGATGTGCATGGCGCTGCCGGGCGCGCGCTTCATCGCGATGGAGGCCCGGCACTGCGCCGGGGCCGAGATGCAGGAGATGATGGGCTACGCCGCAAGCGTCGGCAGCGCCGCGGCGCAGCGGGAAGGCGCGCACGGCTTCGTCGGCACCTCCTCCGACCTGGCGGCGCCGTATTTCGGCGGCACGCGGGGCCTGGGCACCATGCCGCACGCCCTGATCGGCTATGCCGGGTCCACGGTGCGGGCGGCGGAGATGTTCCATGAGACCTGCCCGGACGAGGCGCTGACGGTGCTGACCGACTTCTTCGGGCGGGAGATCACCGACGGGCTGGAGGTGTGCCGCCGCTTCCCGGAGCTTGCCGCCGCCGGGCGGCTTTCGGTGCGGCTCGACACCCATGGCGGGCGCTACCTGGAAGGGCTGGACCCCGCCGAAAGCTACGCCGCCCTGGAGCGCAACGCGCCCGGCGCCATCCGCCGCTACCGCAGTGACCAGGAATTGCGGAACCTGGTCGGCACCGGGGTTTCGGCGGCGGCGATCTGGCGGATGCGGGAAGCGCTGGACGAGGCCGGGTTCCCGCAAGTGCGGATCGTGGTGTCGTCCGGGTTCGGCGTCGCGAAGTGCCGGGTGATGGCGGACACGCGCGCGCCCATCGACGTGGTCGGCACCGGCAGCTTCATCCCGGACGATTGGCACGAGACCTACGCCACCGCCGACATCGTGGAGTACGACGGCCAGGCGCGGGTGAAGGTCGGGCGCGAGTTCCTGCTGCGCGCCAACCGGGAACGCCAGGCCGACGCCCGGCGTGTTGACAGCGTGCCTACAAACCCCAGGTCCCCCGCATGACCCTCCGCATCGCGCTTGCCCAGATCGACCCGCATGAAGGGGACGTGACTGCCAACCTTTCCCGCATCCGCCGTGCCCGGGCCGACGCGGCGGCGCTGGGCGCGGACCTGGTGGTGACGCCGGAGTTCTCCATCGGCGGCTACCCGCCGGAGGACCTGGTGCGCAAGCCGTCCTTCGTCGAGTTGTGCGAGGCGGCCATCGCGGAGCTGGCGCGCGACACCGGCGACGGCGGGCCGGGCGTGGTCGTCGGCGGCCCGTGGCGCGACGGCGACAAGCTGTACAACGCGGCCTTCGTGCTGGACGAGGGCCGCGTGATTGCACGCCGGGCCAAGCACGAGCTGCCGAACTACGGCGTGTTCGACGACAAGCGCGTGTTCGACGCCGGCCCCAGCCCCGGCCCGGTCGCCTTCCGCGGCTACCGCCTGGGCGTCATGGTGTGCGAGGACTTCTGGCTCCCGGCGGTGTCCGAAACCTTGGCCGAAAGCGGCGCCGAGATGCTGCTGTCCATCAACGGCTCGCCGTTCGAGGACGGCAAGCAGGCCCGCCGCGTGGCGCTCGGCGTGGAGCGCGTGGTGGAAACCGGGCTGCCCTTCGTGTTCCTCGGCCAGGTGTGCGGCCAGGACGAGCTGGTGTTCGACGGCGCGAGCTTCGTGCTGAACGCCGACCGCACGCTCGCGGTGCAGATGCCGTATTTCAGCGAGGCGCTGACCCTGACGGAATGGCAGCGCGACGGCGACACGCTGGTCTGCACGCCGCAGCCT
>CAXTUO010000882.1:0-2105 GCA_964247175.1 uncultured Acetobacteraceae bacterium
GCCTCATGCTCAACCAAGGCCTCGTCGAAACGGCCGAGCGCCATCAAGGCGTCCGCGATGACGCCGTGCAGGGTGGCCATGCCCGCGCGGTTGCCGGGGTCGGTGCGCCCTTGGGTCGCGAACGCCTGCTCGAACCATTGCAGCGCCGCCGCGGGGTCGCCCATGCGGCGCATCGTCCAGCCCATGCCGCCCAGCGTGCGGATGCGCTGCGCCGGCGGCTCGGACGCGGCCATGGCCTGCAAGGCGCCCGCATAGGCGTCCCGCGCGGCTTCGAACCGCCCGGCCTCCCCCGCCGCTTCGGCCGCGGCCAGGAGCGAGGCCACGCCTGCGCCCGCCGCGGGCGCCCGATGCGTCGTGCTCATGCGTGCGGCTCCATGCTCCCTCGCCTCCGGCGTCCACGCTCGGAGATAGGCAGGGTTGGCGAATGGAACAGGGCCACAGGCGGCGTGACGGCACCGCCTTACCGGCGGTCGGCGGCGGCCTTTTCGAAATCCGGCAGGTTGCTGGCCGATGCGCTCAGCATCTGCGACTTGGTAACCGCGAGCGCCGCCGCCGCCGCGGCGTTCTCGTTGATCTTGGCCATCACGGCGTCGCGGCTGCGGTCGAATACGGCGCGATTGTTGATGACGAACTGCTCCGACCGCCGCATGGCCGCGAGGTGGCCGTTGATCTCCGGCACCACGTAGCGCGCCACCATGTCCCAGCTCCGCGCGGTGTTCTCCGGGTTGGCCCAGTCGTGCACGAAGCCGACCACGGTGCCGAAGCCGCCGCTGATCTCCAGCACCGACTTGATCCGCTGCACCAGGTCGTCCGGCGTGCCGATGGTGGCGACCGCCGCGTCGGAAAACGCCGTCTCGTCCACCGCCTCGTCCGGCGTGCGGAAGGCGCGGGCGCCGGGGCGCTGCAGCACGGCCCGGATGTAGTTGTTGTGGTGGTGCATGAGGCCGTCCCGGGCTTCGGCGCGCGCCTTGTCCCGGGTTTCCGCGATGTGCCAGCTCAGCAGCACCCGCCAGTTGCGGCGGTCCACGATCGTGCCGTGCTGGGCGGCGGCGGCTTCGGCGAAGCCCCATTGCGTCGGCAGGGCGTTCAGCCCCTCGTTCGACAAGGAGCCGATGGAGATGATGCCGATGCCGTGCTTGCCCGCCAGCGTCATGCCGGACGGGCTGATCTGCGACGCGACGGCAAACGGCATCTCCTCCTGCAGCGGCAGGATTTGCAGCGCCGCGTCCTGCAGGGTGAACCAGTCGCTGTGCGCGGTCACCCGCTCGCCCCGGAACAGCCGGCGGATGACGCCGATGGCCTCGTCCTGGCGGTCGCGCTGGGTCATCGGGTCGATCCCCAGCGTATGGGCGTCCGACGCCAAGGCGCCCGGCCCCGAGCCGAAGATCGCCCGCCCGCCGGTCATGTGGTCGAGCTGCACCATGCGCTGCGCCACGTTGAACGGGTGGTGGTAGGGCAAGGACACCACGCCGGTGGCGAGCTTGATGCGCTTGGTCCGCTCCCCCGCCGCGGCCAGGAACATCTCGGGCGAGGCGATGGTTTCCCAGCCCGTGGAATGGTGCTCGCCGCACCAGAACTCGTCATAGCCGAGCTGGTCCAGCTGCTCCACCAGGTCGAGGTCGCGGCGGAACTGCAGCATCGGGTGCTCGCCGATGGGGTGGTGCGGGGCGAGAAAGGCGCCGAAGTTCAAGCGTGCCATGGGGGGTGCTCCTGAGCGGGTGGGGGACACTATAGCCGAGCTTGGGCGCTTGGCGCGCTCCGCAAGCGCGGGGCGGTATCTGAGCTTGGATGGCGGCTTCGGTGAAAACGGACAGGCCGGTTTCGGGACAGCAGCTTGCCATGGCTGCCGTTGTCGGACGGTGTCAACTTTCTCGAAAGAATCCAGAAACGGGAACGCCAGCCTGCCGCTGGGAATGGCACGGGGCGGCGCGGCTGAACCAGCCTAGAACAACCGCTCCCCGTGTGGGACGCCGCTTCCCGCTGCCGCCATCAGAGATTTTTGGCCTGGAGCCAGGTGCGGATGACCTCCGTAAGTTCTGCCTTGCATTCCAGCGGCAGCCAATGTGCGGCGGGCAGACTCGTCACGGCAAGGTCTGGGCAGGCGG
>CAXTUO010000883.1:0-2103 GCA_964247175.1 uncultured Acetobacteraceae bacterium
CGGTGCGGCCGTCCGGCGTGATGGCGATCTGCTCCGGGAACACCAGGCCGAAGCCACCCGCCGCGCGCGACCCCATCAGCATGACGTGGAAGTCGCCCATCTTGCCGTCGGTCGAGCGGTACTGCGTCATCGGCGACATGGCGATGCGGTTGCGCAGCGTGACGCCCTTCAGCGTGAAGGGGCTGAACAGGTCAGGCATGGCGGTTCACCCTTTCAGCGCGGTGTTGGCCGGGCGTCCGCGATGGCAGCACGCCCGGGGCGAGGACCGTGAACTCCGCGGCCTCGCGCATCGCCTGCCCGGGACTCGGCGGCGAGCGATGCCCGGGTCGCACGGCACCCAGGCGATGACCCAGGACGCCATTGTCGTCCCGACCTCGTGCAGGCGCGCGGTGATCGGCGGGTGGGGGCGGTCCAGCATGGCCATGCTCCTTGCGGCGAAAGGTCGGCGTTGCGGCGGTCCGGAATGGCGAACGCTCCGGCCGTGGCCACGGCGACCGCCGCCGGGGACCAAGGCCCGAAATAGATGCCGCCCTGCCATGCCGCAAGCGCGAAGGCGGTCGCCGACGTCAGCCCGCCAAACCAGCCGGTGCCAAGGTGGCACGGCATGGACAGGCCGGTGTAGCGGATGCGGGCGGGACGCTCGATCAGCAGCGCCGCGACCGGGCCGACGACGACCGGGCCTTTCGAACCCAACCCCAACACCTCGGAGTCCGGCAAGAACCAGCGTGGCTCGGGCTTTGGCGCAGCAAGAAAGTATCAATGCTGCGCCGCAAAGCGTGTTGCCGTGCGGCTTCATACAGAATAACCCTCCCTGAAACTGGGCGGACTCGACGGGATCGTGCGGCGGCAACCTGTCGTCGAAGACAGCCTCCGCCTGATAATGATGACCATCATCGCCGAGGGGGCGCCGCCGGAGAGCGGCTGCTTCAGGCGTATGCGGCGTATGGGGAGGGCTTGAACGGTGGAACCCGATCTGGAATTGGTGCAGCTGCGCGATGACCAATCGTTCAAGATCTGGTCGCACGGCTACCCGTACCGAACGGCCCGGTGGCATTTCCACCCGGAATACGAGCTGCACCTCGTCACTGCGACGGAAGGCGACCGCTACGTCGGCGACCACATCGGCCCCTTTCGCGCCGGCGACCTCGTCCTTGTCGGCCCCAACCTCCCGCATAACTGGATCAGCAACACCCCCGAAGGCGAAAGCGTCGAGGAGCGCTGCCTTGTGCTCCAGTTCACCGACCAGTTCATCGCTGCGTGCATGGCGGTCTTCCCAGAGCTTCGCTTCGTGCAGCCGCTTCTCAAGGAGGCACTCCGGGGCGTCCGCTTCGGGACGGCGGTGTCCGAGCAGGTGGAGCCTTTGATGCGCGACCTGCTCGCGGCGTCGGGCGCCCGCCGGGTCGCGCTTTTTGCCGGCATCCTCGACCTGATCGGCGGAGCCGGGCAGCGGACCCCGCTCGCCAGCATCGGTTTCCATCCGGACCAATCGGCTTACCTTTCGACCGCCATGAACTCCGTGCTTCAGCACATCGGGCGCAACTTCACCCGCGACCTCAGCGAGCCCGACCTTGCCAGGTTGAGCCGGCAAAGCGTCAGCAGCTTTTCCCGCTCGTTCCACAAGCATACGGGCCTGACCTTTGTGCAATACGTCAACTCGCTCCGTATCGAGCTCGCCTGCCAGCACCTGGGCCAGGCCGGCCTGACAATCGCGGAAATCTGCCACGCGGTCGGCTTCAACAACCTGTCGAACTTCAACCGGCAGTTCCTGGCCGCGAAAGGCATGCCGCCGTCGAGGTTCCGCGCCCTTGCGCGCAACGGGCGGCGTTTCGCTTCACAGAATGAGGAGCCCAAGGTTTCCGCCGGCGCGGCCAAACCGCGCGCCGCCGTTCAACACGCTACGAACGCAAACAAAGCCGGCTTCGGCCAGTAAGGAGAAAACATCTATGACGCGGCACACCAAAGCATCAACGAAGACCCCAGCCGTGGCGGCGCTCGCCTTCGGCCTCCTGGGCGGCACTGCGGCTTCCGCCGCCACGGTTTCCAATGCGACCGTGGCGTTCCTCATGCCCGACCAAAGCTCGACCCGCTACGAGGAGCACGACC
>CAXTUO010000884.1:0-2100 GCA_964247175.1 uncultured Acetobacteraceae bacterium
TCCCGCGTTCATCTACGTGCTTGCGGCGTCCGGGCTGCCGCCGGCGTCGTGACGCCTCCGCTGGTGGTCCGCTTCCACCGTCTTGCTTCCGTGAACTGGATTGCACGGAGCCATCCTTCCGCGACGTAGCCGCGGCCGGGCCGCCGCGTCGCGCGTGGCCCGCCGGGGGCTGGCGCGCGCCCGGCCCGGCCCCTAATGGAAGGGCATGGCAGGATGGACGGACATCGCGTGGGACGGCTGGGTGGCGCGGCTGCCGTCCGAATGGCGGGCTTATGCCGTGCTGGCGCGGCTCGACCGGCCCATCGGCGCGTGGCTGCTGTTCCTGCCGGGGCTGTGGAGCATCCTGCTGGCCGGGCCTTTGGACGGGCAAGCGGCGTGGCTGATCCTGTTGTTCGGGATCGGCAGCGTGGTGATGCGCGGCGCAGGCTGTGTCGTCAATGACATGTGGGACCGCGACATGGACCGCCGGGTGACCCGCACCGCCAGCCGGCCGCTGGCCAGCGGCGCGCTGCGGATGCGGCAGGCGGCCGGGTTCCTCCTCCTGCTGCTCGGCATCGGGCTGCTGATCCTCTTGCAACTGAACGGCCTGGCGCGGGCGCTGGGCGTCGGCTCGCTCCTGCTGGTGGCGCTGTATCCTGGGGCCAAGCGGGTGACGTGGTGGCCGCAGGCGATGCTGGGCATCACGTTCAGTTGGGGCGCGCCCATGGGCTACGCCGCGGCGTCCGGGCGGCTGGACGGGGCGGCGCTGGCGCTGTACGCCGCGGCGTTCATGTGGATTCTCGGCTACGACACGATCTACGCCCATCAGGACCGGGAGGACGACGCGCTGATCGGCGTGCGCAGCACGGCGCGGTTGTTCGCGGGGCGGACGCGGCCGTTCCTTGCGGCCTGCTACGCGGCGATGATTGGGCTGCTGGCCGTCACGGGCTGGCTCGCCGGGTTGGGGCCTCTGTTCTTCGCGGCCCTCCTGCTGCCGGCGGCGCTGCTGGCGTGGCAAATCATGACGCTCGACATCGACGACCCCGCCAGTTGCCTGCGGCGCTTCCACCTGAACCGGGAGGCCGGGCTGCTGGCCGCCGCCGCCATCCTCGTAGGCCGGCTATGACGCTGATCCGGCAGTTCCTGGCGTACTACCGCCCGCATCGGCGCCTGCTACTGCTCGACTTCGGCTGCGCCGCGGTGTCCGGGGTGCTGGAACTCGGCTTCCCCATGGCGGTGCGCGCCTTCATCGACCGCCTGCTGCCGCAAGGTGACCTGACGCTGATCCTGTTCGCCATTGCGGCCCTGCTCGTGGTGTACGTGGCGAACGGCGGGCTGACCGCGGTCATCAATTACTGGGGCCACGTCCTCGGCATCAGCATCGAGACCGAGCTGCGCCGCCGCGCCTTCGACCACCTGCAGAAGCTTTCCTTCCGCTTCTTCGACAACCAGAAGACCGGCCACCTGGTCAGTCGCCTGACCACAGACCTCGTGGATGTCGGCGAAGTCGCGCATCACGGCCCCGAGGACCTCATCATCGCGCTGCTGACCTTCCTCGGCGCCTTTGCGCTGATGGTGCGGATCAGCCTGCCGCTGGCGCTCGTGGCGGCGCTGGTGGTGCCGCTCGCCATGGGGATCGTGGCGCATTATGGCGGGCGCATGGACCGGAGCTGGCAGGCGCAGTTCCGCCGCATCGCCGGGTTCAACGCCCGCATCGAGGAGAACGTGGGCGGCGTCCGCGTCGTCCAGGCCTTCGCCAACGAGGAGCACGAGCGCGCCCTGTTCGCCACGGAGAACGCCAGCTACCAGGCGGAGAAGCTGCGCGCCTACGCGGCGATGGCGGTGAGCCTGGCGCTCAACTACCTCGGGATGCGGCTGGTGCAGATCGTGGTCATGCTGGCGGGCACGGCGTTCATCGTGCGCGGCGGGCTGTCCATCGGCGACTTCGTGGCCTTCCTGCTGCTGGTCGGCGTGTTCTACCGCCCGCTCGACAAGATCAGCGCGGTGATCGAGACCTACCCGCGCGGCATCGCCGGCTTCCGCCGCTACCTGGAGTTCCTGGCCATCGCGCCGGACATCGCCGACCGCCCGGACGCCATCACGGCACCCCCCTTGCGCGGC
>CAXTUO010000885.1:0-2096 GCA_964247175.1 uncultured Acetobacteraceae bacterium
GGACGCCACCCCGCGGGCCGGCCCGGCCGGAGCGGCATCGCGAGGCCCGCCTGCGTCGCCGCCGCTGTCAGGGTCTCCGGCATCAGGCCCAGCATCGGCGCGATCCGCGCGATCACCCGGCCGGCGCCCGGCGCGCTCACCGCGCCCGCGGTCGAGTAGCCGCCGGTGCTCGCGTTGCCCTTCGGCTCGTCCAGCATGAAATACACGGCGTAGCGCGGCGCGTTCATCGGGAACACGCTCATGAAGGCGCTGATGTTGGCGTGCTTGCGGTAGCCGTGGCCCATGGTCTTCTCGGCCGTCCCGGTCTTGCCGCCGACGAAGTAGCCCGGCACGTCCGCCGGCTTGCCGTAGCCGTCCGTCACCACGAGGCGCATCAGCTTGCGCACCGTGTCGGAGGTCGATTGCTGCATGATCCGGCGCTCCTCGGGCGGCGCGTCCCGCTCCAGGATGGTCGGGCGCAGCATGGTGCCGCCGTTGGCCAGCACCGCCGTGCCGCGCACCACGTGCAGGGGCGACACCGCGATGCCGTGGCCGAAGCCCACGGTCAGGGTCGCGACCTCCTTCCAGTTGGACGCCGGCTGCACGATGGGCTGGCCCTGCTCCGGCAGTTCGATGCCGACGCGGGTGAACATGCCCATGGCCTGCAGCCAGCTCCGCTGCCGTTCGGTGCCCACCTGCTGCGCCATGTGCGCGGCGCCGAGGTTGCTGGAATAGGCGATGACCTCCGGCAGGCTGAGCACCCGGTGCTTGCCCTGGAAGTCCTGGATGGTGAAGCGGCCGATATGGATGTCGTGCGCCGCGTCGAACGAACTCCAAAGCTGCGCCGCGCCGCTGTCCAGCGCCATCGCGGCGGTTTGCAGCTTGAAGGTGCTGCCGGGTTCGTACATGCCGGTGAGCGCGCGGTTGAACCGCTGCTCAGGCGGCGCCTCGCCGGCCCCGTTGGCGTCGAAGTCCGGCAGGCTGACCATGGCGATCACCTCGCCGGTGTGCACGTCCATGACGATGCCGCAGGCGCCGATGGCGTGGAACTCCGCCATGGACTGCGACAGCTCGTCCCGCATCGCCGCCTGCACCCGCACGTCGATGGACAGCCTGAGCGGCTCCACGCTGTCGCGCAGGCGCCCGTCAAAGGCGCGCTCCACCCCGGCGATGCCGTGCGCATCGACATCAACGCCGCCCAGCACATGCGCCGCGACCCGGCCCTGCGGGTAGCGGCGGCGTTCCGTGGATTGGAAATACAGCCCGGGGATGCCGAGGTTGTTGACCGCCAGGTGCTCGGAGGGCGTCAGGTTGCGGGCGAGGTAAACGAACTGCTTCTCGCTCGCCAGGCGGGCGCGCACCACGTCCAGATCGAGATGCGGCAGCACGGTCTTCAGCTTGCGCGCGGCCTCGTCGGTGTCCATCATCTCGCGCGGGTTGGCATACAGCCCGGCGGTGGGCAGGGAGATCGCCAGGATCTCGCCGTTGCGGTCCACGACCATCGCCCTTGTGTGCGGCCCGGGATCGCGCGGCGGCACCGCGCCGGCCGGCCCAGGCTCGGTGCTGGCGGGTTCCGGAAGCTGCGCCAAGCGGTCCAGGCGCTTCGATTGCATGGGGAACAGCACGGTCGCGCCCGCAAGCTTGAGGGCGACCGCGCCGAACAGCATGAGGAAGCCCATGGAAGCGACCACCAAGCGTCCGCGCGTCTTGTCCATCGCGCTGCGGCGAAACGCATCGGGCGTTGGAGCGGCCCGGCCGGCCACGTCCCGCTGCGGCCAGGCACGCTGCACCTGGGGCGGACCCGGGTGCGGCGTGTCGGGACGGGGAGCCGGAGGCGGCATGTCGGTCATGCGGGCGAACTCATTGACGATCAGCGCGCGCTTGCGCCGGACGCGGCCATCGCCGACGCATACGGCACGGGCGGCGGCAGACGCGGCCGGGCACCCCCCAGGACCGATGGTGCCGAGACCGGCGCCGCTGATGCCGGGTTGTAGGCTGGAGCCGCCGCCGACGCCGCGGCGCCCGGAGCCGGATTGTGCTGCGCCATCCGCAGGACCGGGTCGCCGCCGGGCATGTCGGGCGCCGGGGAGGCCGGCCGGGGCGGGGCGGGGCTGGAC
>CAXTUO010000886.1:0-2094 GCA_964247175.1 uncultured Acetobacteraceae bacterium
GCGCAGCGCGTCGTCGTCCATGCCGGGCGCCGGGGGCGAGCCGGCCCAGGCCACCAGCCGGTCGCGCTCCGCCACCGACATGCGCAGCCGCGCCGCAAGGTCCAGCCCGGCGCCGGGCACCTCGGAGGAAGCGGAGCTTCGCTCCAGGGCCGCAAGCCGAAGCAGCGGGTCCGCCGGCCCACCCGCCTCCAGCAAACGGTCCAGGCGCGCGAGGTCGAACGGTCCCGGCAGCACCGCCGGCAACACGCCCAACGCATCCATCAGCCGCACGGCGCCGCGCGGATCGGGCGTCGCCAGGATGCGCTTCAACTCGCTCCACACCCGCTCCGGCGACAAGCGGGCCAGGCCCGGCACGCCGTTCCGCAGCGCATCGAGCGCCGCCGGGTCCGGCTCGCCACCGCCGTAGCGGGCGTGGAACCGGAAGAAGCGCAGGATGCGCAGGTAGTCCTCGGCGATCCGCGCCGCCGGGTCGCCCACGAAGCGCACCCGGCCCGCGCGCAGGTCCGCGACGCCGCCGAAGTAATCGAAAACCGTGCCGTCCGGCAGCATGGACATGGCGTTCACGGTGAAGTCCCGCCGGGCCGCGTCCTCCTGCCAATCGGCGGTCCAGGCGACCTGCGCGTGCCGCCCGTCCGTGGCCTGGTCCCGGCGCAGCGTCGTGACCTCGAACCCCCGGCCGCCGCTGACCGCGGTGACGGTGCCGTGGTCCAGCCCGGTGGGCACGGCGCGCAGCCCGGCGCCCTGCAGGGCGCGGGTCACGGCATCCGGCGGGAGGGGCGTCGCGAGGTCGATGTCGGCCACGTCGCGTCCAGCGATGGCGTCCCGCACGCAGCCGCCGACCAGCCGCGCGCCGGGCAAGGCGGCGAGCACCGCCAGCAACGCCGGGTCGGACAGGAACGCCGGCGGCGCGATGCGCAGCGCCGGCTGCGAGGTCATCCCGCGTGCCCCGGCAGCGGGTTCATCCCGCGTGCCCCGGCACGACCTGCCCGTTCCGCAGCTCGGCGGGAACATAGCGCGCGCCGGCCGGCAGGCGCTGGTGCACGCCGAACCAGGCCAGCCCGCCCCCGAAGATCAGCAAGCCCGCGAGAATGGCCGACAGCATCCGCGGCGACGGCCCGACCTGCCCGCGCGCCGCCGTCACGCGCCACAAGGCATAGGCGGCGATCGGGGCGAGGAACAGCGCAAGCTCGGCCGCGCGGATCATTGCGCCGCCACGACGACGGCGGGGGCCGCTTCCTGGTCATCCCGGGCGTCATGGCCGCGCAGCCGGTGGGCCAGGTGCACCAGGATGGCGGCGGTGGCGCCCCAGATGTAATGGACCGGGTGCGGCCACACCCAGAACTCCCGCGTCCGCCCGCGGAATTCCGCGCGCCGCCGTTCGGGCGCCGCGGGGTCAAGCAGGACGGACAGCGGCAGGGTGAAGATCGCATCAACCTCCGCCGCCGAGGGCGTCAGCGCCAGGCCGTCCGGCAGCAGCGCCAGCACCGGTGAGATGCGGAAGCCGGTGCCGGTCAGGTAGTCCGGCAGCCGTCCGACAACCTCGACGTCCCGGGGACAGAGGCCAACCTCTTCTTCCGCTTCGCGGAGCGCCGCGGCTTCGATGGAGGCATCGGTGCGCTCCACCCGCCCGCCGGGGAACGCGACCTGGCCGGCGTGGGACCGGAGCTTTGCCGCCCGCTTGGTCAGCAGAATGCCAGGCCGTTCCCCATGCACGACCGGCACCAGCACGGCAGCCGCCACCGGGGGGCCGCGGCTGAGGTCCTGCGCGTCGTCGGAGGAGGCGAGGGCGGCAATGGCGTCCGGAGGAACGGCCAGGCGCTCCCGCAACGTAAGGAGATCCAAACGCTCACGCCTCGCAGTCGCAATCGGCGCCATGCGGCAGGTCGCCCAAGGGGAAGAACTGCCCCTGGCTCCACACGCCCAGCACGCGGCGGCCCGCGACCAGCCCGGGCACGGCAAGCGCCACCAGCTCGTAATACACGGCTCGCCCGATCCGGGCTTCCAGCGCCACGCCGTCCGACGTGCGGACCGTGATGTAAGGGGTCGGCTCGCGGGTCAAGCAATCGTGTTTCACCCGGATCGGGTGCTCCGCGC
>CAXTUO010000887.1:0-2094 GCA_964247175.1 uncultured Acetobacteraceae bacterium
TCAGCTTCGCGTCCTGGCTCAACCTCGCGATCGTCCGGCTGAACGGGCCGTTCCGTTAGGCGGGTCGTCACCTTGATGGCAAGGAGCTTGCATACTTTGGAGTGATGGCCCGTCACCTCGACGGTTCTCCGCAGCTTCAAGGACCTGTGTGCATGCTCCGCCGCCGTGCCCTTCTTGCCTCTGCCGCAACCCTGGCGGCGCCCGCGCTGGTTCCGCGCGCTTCCCTGGGCCAGGCGTTGCGAAAAGTGAAGCTGGGGTCGGCGTTCACCACCACGACCAACGCGATGTTCCTCATGCCCGACCTGCTGCGGCCGGAGGGGATCGACGCCGAGGTCATCACCTTCCCGAGCCTCGTGCAGCGGATGCAGGCGGTAGCGTCCGGCAGCGTGGATGTCGGCAACGGCGGGCTTTCGGCCACCATGCAGGTCGCGACCAAGGGTTTCCCCATGTCGGTGCTGGCCAACGGCTGCGACGGCGGCTGGATGATGCTGGCCCGGCCCGGCATCACCGGTTTCCCCCAGCTCCGCGGCAAGAAGGTCGGCGTGCAGAACGGCTCCATCGCGCTGGTGAGCCTGAACTGGAAGCTGCGGCACGAGGGGATCGCCGACCAGGTCGAGCTGCTGTTCCTCGACAACCAGGACCAGCCGGTGCCGTTGGCGCGGGGCAGCGTCGATGCGATCTGCTGCTTCGAGCCGTATGCGACGTTTGCCGAGCTGAACGGGTTCGGACAGAAGCTGTGGGTGCCCTACGACACGCCGATGGGCAAGACCAACCTCGGCTTCGTCGCCAGCGCCGGCCTTGTCGCCCGGGAGCCGGACCTCCTCCGCACGCTGGTGCGCGCGCACGTGAAGGCCACGGAGCGGATGCGCGCCGACCCGTCCATCGCCGTCGAGACCACGGTCAAGCAGTTCAACATCGACCGCAACGTCGCCGAAGCGAGCACGAAGAACCTGTTTTTCAGCGCGGATAGCGGGGAGGCTTTCCAAGGCGGGCTTCGGTCGCTCGCTGACATGATGCTGGCTGACAAGATGCTGGATGGGGCGCCGAACTGGGCCGAGTTCATCAACACGAGCTTCCTTTGAATGGCGCGGCACGCCGGGCGGCTCGTTGGGCTGCTGCCCATCCTTGCCCTGATCGGCCTGTGGCAGATTGCCGTGAGCGCGAAGCTGTACCCGCCGGTGCTGCTGCCGTCGCCGGGCAAGGTGGCGGAGGCCTTCGTGCAATGGGGGCCGGTCATCGCCGCCAATGCGGGCGCGAGCGTGCTGCGCGTGCTGATCGGGGTGGGCCTCGCCTTTATCGTGGCGGTGCCGCTCGGTTTGCTGATCGGGCGCTACCGGCGGCTCGACCGGCTGACCGACTGGTCGATCCAGGCGTTCCGGTCGGTGCCGCCGATCTCGCTCATCCCGCTCGCCATGCTGTTCTTCGGCATCGGCGACACCCCGGCCATCGTGCTGATCTTCGTTTCCGCGCTGTGGCCGCTGCTGCTGAACACCATCTTCGGCGTGCGCGGGATCGAGCGCACTCTGCTGAAAGTGGCGGCGTCGGCGCGCGCCGGCGAGATGCTGGTGCTGCGCGACATCGTGCTGCCGGCGGCGCTGCCGTCGATCTTCACCGGGCTGCGGCTGGCCATCGGCAGCGGCTGGCTGACCGTGGTGACGGCGGAGATGATCGCGGTGAAGTCGGGCCTCGGCTACATGATCCTGAACGCGCAGATGACGTTCCGCACCGAGTTGATCTTCGCCGGCATCGTCGTGATCGGCGCCATCGGGCTGCTGGCCGACCAAGCGGTGCGGCGGCTGCGGGCGCGCGCCTGCCGGTGGCAGGAAGGCTTGGTCGCGAGTCCGGGTTGAGCGGCTTCATCAAGTGCATCGGCGTGGGCAAGACCTACGAGGGCAAGGCGGGTCGGGTGGAGGCGCTGCGCGGCATCGACATGCGCTGCGCGGAGGGCGAGTTTGTTTGCCTGCTCGGCCTGTCCGGCTGCGGCAAGAGCACGCTGCTGCAGATGGTCGCCGGGCTGGAGCGACCCACGGCCGGGCAGATCGTGGTGGCCGGGCGGGAGCTGGACGGGCCATCGCCCGCAACGGGCATCGTGTT
>CAXTUO010000888.1:0-2092 GCA_964247175.1 uncultured Acetobacteraceae bacterium
CATCGGCGCGGACGTGTGCCACCTCAACCTGCACAAGACGTTCTGCATCCCGCACGGCGGCGGCGGCCCCGGCATCGGGCCGATCGGCGTCGCGGCCCACCTGGCGCCGTTCCTGCCGAACCACCCGATGCGGGCGGATGCGGGGCCGGCCAGCGGGTTCGGCCCGGTGTCCGCAGCACCCTTCGGCAGCGCCGGCATCCTGCCGATCAGCTACGCCTACATCCGCATGATGGGCGCGGCCGGGCTGCGGCGCGCGACGACGGTTGCGATCCTCAACGCCAACTACATGGCTGCCCGCCTCCGCCCGCATTACCCCGTGCTCTACGCCGGCGCGGGTGGCCTCGTCGCGCATGAGTGCATCCTGGACTGCCGCGGCTTCGGGGCGGAGGCCGGCGTGGGCGTCGAGGACATCGCCAAGCGGCTGCAGGACTACGGCTTCCACGCGCCGACCATGAGCTGGCCCGTCACCGGCACGCTGATGATCGAGCCGACCGAAAGCGAAAGCCGCGCCGAGATCGACCGCTTCTGCGACGCCATGATCGCCATCCGCGCGGAGATCGCGGCGATCGCGGCAGGCACGCTGGACCGTGCGGACAACCCGCTGAAGCACGCGCCGCACACGATGGGCGAGGCCGCCGCGACCGACTGGCCGCACGCCTACGGGCGGGAGCAGGCGGTGTTCCCCCTGCCCTTCGTGCGCGCCGCCAAGTACTGGCCGCCGGTGAAGCGGGTGGACAACGCTTATGGCGACCGCAACCTGGTCTGCACCTGCCCGCCGGTGGAGGACTACGCGCAGGCAGCCGATTAGCCCGGCGCTCTCCTTCCAGCGTCGTCCGGGAGCGTAACAAGGCGGCAAACCGCGGCAATCCGATTGCAAGTTCGTGACGCCCGTAGGAAGTTGACGGCTTGACGCCGGCATCCGGCGCGTTGCGGGGGGGGACGGAATGAAGTCGAGCCGGATGACGACCTTTATCCTGATCGCGATGCTGCTCGGCATCGGGGTCGGGGGCCTGGTGCATTCGCAGATCGCGGACCCGGCCATCCACAAGCTGATCGCCGGCTATGTCGGGATCGGCAGCACGGTGTTCCTGCGGCTGATCAAGATGATCATCGCGCCCTTGGTGTTCTCGACGCTGGTGGTGGGCATCGGCCACATGTCGGACGCGGGCGCGGTGGGCCGGGTCGGCGGCAAGGCGATGCTGTGGTTCGTCAGCGCATCGTTGGTCTCCCTCACCCTCGGGCTGGTGCTGGTCAACCTGTTCGAGCCGGGCGCCGGGGTGCACAAGGTGGTGAGCGGCGTGGCGTCCGGCATCGACGCCCATGCCATGTCGGTCGATGGCTTCGTGAAGCACGTCTTCCCCGACAGCGCGATCCGCCCGATGGTGGACAACGAAATCTTGCAGATCGTCGTGTTCTCCGTGTTCTTCGGCGTGGCCTGCGCCGCCATGCCGGCCCGCGCCAAGCCGCTGCTCAAGGGCATCGAAAGCCTGTCCCACATCATCCTGGCCGTCACCGGCTATGTCATGAAGCTGGCACCGCTTGCGGTGTTCTGCGCCATGACGGCAACCATCGCGACCAACGGCCTTGGCATCCTGGTGAACTACGCGAAGTTCATGGGCGAGTTCTATGTCGGCCTGGTCTGCCTGTGGCTGGTGCTGATCCTCGTCGGCTTCCTCATCCTGGGTTCCCGGGTGAAGCGGCTGATTGCGCTGGTGCAGGAGCCGTTCCTGCTCGCCTTCTCCACCGCAAGCTCGGAGGCCGCCTATCCGAAGATGCTGGAGCAGTTGGCGAAGTTCCCGATCTCCACCAAGATTTCCAGCTTCGTCCTGCCGCTCGGCTACTCGTTCAACCTCGACGGCACGATGATGTACTGCACCTTCGCCAGCGTGTTCATCGCCCAGGCCTACGACATCCCGCTGAGCTTCGGCACCCAGGTCGCCATGCTGCTGACGCTGATGCTGACCAGCAAGGGGGTGGCCGGGGTGCCGCGGGCCTCGCTCGTGGTGATCGCGGCGACGCTCGGGCAGTTCGGCCTGCCGGAGGAAGGGCTGCTGCTGATCCTGGGCATCGACACCTTCCTCGACATGGGCCG
>CAXTUO010000889.1:0-2092 GCA_964247175.1 uncultured Acetobacteraceae bacterium
GCACGAACACGCGCTCGCCAACCTGCCGCCCCGTTCCCGCGCCGGCGGCGCTGACCCGGCCGACCGACTCGTAGCCCGGCACCAGCGGGTAGCCCATGCCAGGGAAGTGCGGCATCGCCCCGGTGTAGAGCAGGCGCTCCGTCCCCGTGCTGATGCCGCTCCATTCGATATCAACGACGACATCCCCGGGACTGGCGGCGTCCAGCGGCAGGCGGCTGAGCGCCAAGCGTTCGGGAGCGGTAAGCACGACTGCCATTGCTTCCATCTGCGCCCTCCCGAGCCTGTGCGGGCCGATTGCGGCCTCAGCGTTTTGTCAGCGTATCCTGACATTTTAACATGTCAATTAACATTTACAAACCGTCCATGCTTCCGGGCGCCTGCGCCGCCAGCACGCTGACCAGCAGCGGCGTATGCGTGGGCGCACGGCGCACGCTGTTGAACCCGGCGGCGTTCAGCAGGGCGACCAACTCGGCCTGCGTCCGGGCGCGGCCGCGACCCATCGCCATCAAGTAGAAGCCGAAATAAGCGTCGCCGATCGGCTCCGCGCCGGGCGTCCCGGCCATGGGTTCGGCCAGCAGCAGGGTGCCGCCCGGCGGCAAGGCGCGGCGCGCGGCGCGCAGGATGCCGAGCGCGGCCGGGTTGTCATGGTCGTGGATTACGCGGACCAGCGAGATGATGTCGGCGCCTCCGGGAAGCGGATCGGCAAGGAAGTCGCCCCCCGTCACCGTGAACCGCCCGGACAGCCCGGCCGCCGTGAGCCGGGCGCGGGCCTGTTCCGCGACGGGCGGCAGGTCAAACAGCATCAATTGCAGCCCCGGCGCCCGCGCCGCCGCAGCCTGCAAAAAGCTGCCGTCACCCCCGCCCACGTCCAGCAAGCAGCGGTGCCGGCCGATGCGGTAGGCGGCCAAGATTTCGTCAGCCACCAGCGGCTGCGACGCCGCCATCAGCGACGTGTAATCGGCGACCTCGCCGCGGCCCAGCCCGGCGGCGTCAGCGTTGCCGGAATACGCCCAATAGCGGGACAGCCCGGTTGTTTCGCGTCCCTGCAGCAGCCTCACCGGGTCGCTCAGGTCCGCGTAGAGTTCGCGGTGATGCAGCACCATCGCCGACACCGCGGCGTTGCCGACCATGGCCGCGCCGAGCGGACCCAGGCCGAACCGCCCGCCGCGGCGCCGGGCCAGCAGCTTGAGCGAGGCGGCAGCCAGCAGCAGCCGCTGCGTCCGGTCCACCGGGATGCCGAGCCGCCCCGCCAGCGCGTCAACCGTTTGCGGCCCGTCGGCGAGGATGTCGAACAAGCGCAGCTGCACGCAGGCCTGCAGCACCTGCGAGTAAACGAAGCCGGCGCACAGGTCGAACAGCGCCCGGGTGCGGCGCCGGGCAATCGGCCGGGTGAACGGGAAGGCGGCGGCCCAGCGCCGGAAGCGCGGGCTGGCCACCAGCCGGTCGCGCTGCGCCCGCAGGTCGATCCGCCGGGCCGCCTCCCCGAGGATCGCCGCCCTCATGCCGCGTGCCGCGCCAGTTCCTTCGGCAGCAGGCGCATGGTCTCGGTCAGGATGTGGCTGCGTAGCGCCGTGGCGCCGGGGCAGGCCGGCACGGCGTCCACGGCGGCGGCGGCCAGCGACTCCAAACGCAGGATCGCGCCGTCAAGGCCGAGTTCGCGCACCGCGCTGGGACGGTCCAGGGCGAGGTCCTGGCCCACGGGCTTGCCCACCGCGTCCGGATGGGCGGTGGCGTCGAGGATGTCGTCGGCGACCTGGAACGCTTCCCCGAGCCGCACCCCCAGCATGCGCCACGGTTCGGCCTCCGCCCCGGCGGAAGCGGCGCCAGCGACGGTCGCGGCGGCGAACAGCGCGCCGGTCTTTTCCCGCTGATACTGCGCGAGGTCCACCGAGTCCTCGCACTCCCAAGCCTGCCCGGCGACGATGCCGCCGGGCACGCCGACCGACCCGGCGATCGTCAGCATCAACGGCGCCAGGCGCTTCGGCGTGACGGCGGCGCCATAGGCCAGGGTCTGGAACGCCAAGACGATCAGCGCGTCGCCCGCCAGCACGGCCAACGGCTCGCCGAACGCCCGGTGCACCGTGGGCCGGCC
>CAXTUO010000890.1:0-2089 GCA_964247175.1 uncultured Acetobacteraceae bacterium
AGATGGCTGCCGCAGTTGCTGCAATGCACCTCGGTGCGGGCCATGCCCCAGGACCGGTCCTCCGTGGTGCCGACCGCATCGGGCGCGACGGGCTGGAAAAAGCTGGGCCAGCCGGTGCCGCTCTCGAACTTCGCGTCCGTCTTGAACAGCGCCTGGCCGCAGCCGGCGCACTCATAAACGCCATCCCGCTTCTCGGCGTTCAGCGGGCTGGTGCAGGCACGTTCGGTGCCGTGGCCGCGCATCACCTTGTACTGCTCCGGCGTGAGCATGGCCTGCCATTCGGCGTCGGTCCGGGTGAAGGCGTATGCCTCCGCCGGCTTGGTCTTGGTCGCAAACAGGGACATGGCGTGATCTCCTTGGATCGTCATGACCATATGGGTGCCGAACCGCGTCTGGGGAAGGCGCTCACGGCAGGCCGCCCACGATGTCCTGCAGCACGCCCCACGCCGCGTCGCCATACTTGCCGTGCCATTCGCTGTAGAAGCCGCTCTTCTTCAGCGCGTCGCGGAAGGGTGCCGGGTCGGTGTCGTTGAAGGCCAGCCCGTTGCCCGAAAGCTTGCCGCGCAGCTCGGCGTTGAGCTTGGCGACGTCGGCCCGCTCGTCCATCGCCGCCTTGTTGATCTCGCGCGCCACGATCTCCTGGGCGTCCTTGGGCAGGCGCTCGAAGCTACGACGGTTGGCCAGGAACCAGTAGCCGTCCCACATGTGGTTGGTCATCGAGCAGAACTTCTGCACCTCGTAGAACTTGGTCGTGTCGATCACCGCCAGCGGGTTTTCCTGCCCATCGACGATCTTGGTCTGCAGGGCGGAGTAGGTTTCGCTGATGTTGATGCTGGCCGGCGCCGCGCCGAAGGCTGCGAACATGCTGGTCCAAAGCGGGCTGACCGGCACGCGCAGCTTCAGGCCGCGGAGGTCCTCCGGCGCGCGGATCGGCTTCGTGCTGGTCGTCGTCTGCCGGAACCCATTGTCCCAGATGCGCTCCATGGCGAGGAGGCCGCGCTTGGCGATCTCCCCGCGCACGAACTCGCCGAGCTTGCCGTCCATGGCGCGCCACACCTGGTCGTAGTCCTTGAACGCGAAGCCCACGCCGTTGATGCTCGCCGGCGGCACCAGGGTCGAAAGGATCAGGCCGGACAGCGTGAAGAACTCGACCGCCCCGGAGCGGAGCTGGCTCAGCATGTCGGTGTCGGAGCCGAGCTGGTTGTTCGGGAACACCTTGATCTCCACCCGGCCGCCCGTGGCTTCCAGCACGCGCGCCACCCCTTCGTTGGCGCGGATGTTCATCGGGTGCGCGGCCGGCAGGTTGTTCGCGAACTTGTAGGTGAACTCGGCGGCGCCGGCAGGGCGGCTGCGGATGGCGAACAGCGGCAGGACGGCCGAGCCTACGGCCAGGCTGCGGCGGGTGATGGGCGGCATGGGCGCGTCCTCCAGCGTTCTTTGTTGCATTGCGCGTAACGCAATTCCGGCCCGGACGGAAGGCCCGCTTGCATCCCGGGCCGTCCCCACCGAAATTCCGGCAAGGAACCGGAGGCCGTCATGACTGCATGTATCGTTGGCTGGGCGCACACCCCGTTCGGCAAGCTGGAGGAGCCGGACGTGGAGGCGCTGATCGCCCGCACCGCCGGCGGTGCTACCGCGGATGCGGGCATCGAACCGTCCGAGATCGACGGGGTGTTCGTCGGCCTGTTCAACAACGGCTTTTCCCGCCAGGACTTCCCAAGCTCCCTGCCCATGCAGGAGATCGAGGCGCTGCGGTTCAAGCCGGCGACCCGGTATGAGAATGCCTGCGCGTCCGGCTCCGCCGCCATCCACGGCGCGCGGGACTTCCTGTCGGCCGGGCGCGGCCGGTTCGCGCTGGTGGTGGGCGCGGAGAAGATGACGGCGACGCCGGGTCCGCAGGTCGGCGACAACCTGCTGGGCGCGAGCTACCGGCGGGAGGAGGGCGACATCCCCGCAGGCTTCGCCGGCGTGTTCGGCCGCATCGCCGAGCGGTATTTCCAGCGCTACGGCGACCAGTCGGACGCGCTGGCCGCCATCGCCGCCAAGAACCACCGCAACGGCGTGGACAACCCGTATGCGCAGATGCGGC
>CAXTUO010000891.1:0-2084 GCA_964247175.1 uncultured Acetobacteraceae bacterium
CGACACGCGCGACCGCGCCGAGCCGGTGCGCGCGTTCGAAAGCGGCGCGGTGCCGCTGTTCCTGATCAGCCTCAAAGCCGGCGGCCGGGGCCTGAACCTCACGTCCGCCGACACCGTGATCCACTACGACCCGTGGTGGAACCCCGCCGCCGAGGAGCAGGCGTCCGACCGGGCGCACCGGATCGGCCAGACCAAGTCCGTCTTTGTCTACAAGCTGATCGCCGCCGACACGGTCGAGGACCGGATCCTGCAGCTGCAGCAGCGCAAGGCCGACCTGGCCCACACCGCCCTGGGCGGGAACAGCGAGCTTGCCGGGCTCGACGTCGAGGACCTGGACTTCCTGTTCGGCGACGACGGCGAGCGGATGGTGGCCTGAGTTCTCCGAAACAGGCCAAGGGAGCTGCGCATGGCGGGCCAGGGCGGAAGCAACGGGGGCGGCCGCCCCGCATCGGCTTGTCATGCCGATGTCCGAAACAGATGCCTGCAAGCCCGCTTGGCGGCTCAAGGCGGCAGGCCCGGCAAGGAGCCCGCCCGTCAGATGGCGTCCTTGAGATCCTTCGCGGCGCGGAACGCCACCTTGCGGCTGGCCTTGATCTGCACGGCCTCGCCGGTTGCGGGGTTGCGGCCCATCCGCGCCGGACGGTTCTTCACCTCGATGATGCCCAGGCCGCCGATCCGCACCCGCTCGCCAGCCTTCAGGTGATCGACCACTTGGCCGAACACGTCGGCGACGACGGCCTCCGCTTCGCGTTTTTGCATGTCGTGCCGCTCGGCGAGACCCGCCGCGAGGTGCTTCAGCGTCACCGTCGCCGGGGCTGGCGGCTTGGCAGGCGCCTCGACCGGCACCGCTGCGGCCGCCTTGGCAGGCATCCTCTTGGGCTCTTTGGCCGTGGCCGGCTCGGCGGCGGCGCGGGACGCTGCTTTGAATGGCACCTTGGGTGCCGCCTGTGCCGCAGGAGCCGTCTTGCCCTTTGCGGCGCTTTTCGCCGTCGTGACTTGCCTGGCCATGGGAAATGCTCCGAGTTTCTGGAAGGAGCCGACGGAGACCACGCCAGGAGCGCTTCGACAAGCCTTTCCTTGCCGCAGCACAGGAAGCTATCCTGTCTGGGCTGGGTCCTGGCAGGCTGGGCAGCACCCTTTCGAATGGGCCTGAACGGGGCAGCGATCGAACGGGCGAAGGGTTGGCAACCGTCCGTCTTCCGTAGTTAGGACGCCGTGCCTGCTTCAGCCGCCGCCCGAACGCCTGCGCCAAGTGGCCCGGCGGCCTACCGTGATCGTCCTCCCGCTGGCGCCGTGCCCAGCGCGGCCGTAAGCCAAATCCACCGCATGGCCAGCCGATCGCGCAGGGAGATGCGCGGCGTCGTTCCGCCTTACGGCTCGAACGCCAGGACCGGGAATGCTACACGACAAGACATGAGCGTATGCGCCCCCACTGTGAACATCGCCGCCTTCACGCCCGGCGAGCGCGACTACATACGTCGCGAGCTCGACCGGTTCTTCTCGACCCTGCCAAGCGTTGCCGACGGCTTCCAGCTCCGGACGTGGCGCGGCGGCCCGCAGGCGGGCCAGCCCAAGGTGCCGCTGGCGGCCAAAGGGCTGCTTGAGCGCGGGCTGATGCGCCTCCAGCCGACACCCTGGCCGCCGCGCCTGTTCTTCACCGAAGCGGGCCTCCTGGCGCTGCGGGCGATGATGGCCGACCGGCGCTTCGCCAATCCCGTGACGTTCGCGCACGTGCGCCAGGAACTCGGCATTGATCCCGGCCCGGAGGAGCCGTAAGCCCGGGTCCGCCAGCCCACCCGTCCTGCGCTCGCCAACGTTCCCTGCCCTGCCCGGCTCTGAAACCGACGCCTTGCATTCGGCCCAGGAACGACCTTGCTGCTGTGCCCAACTGCCGGCGCACACGCGGCGGAACGCGCCAATCCTGGCCCGATGCAAGCTGGGCCGCAACGTGAATGCTCGGCGGCCGAGGGCTTCCATCCCGGTCGCCCATGCGAGGACGCTGAAGGTCCGCGGTGCCAGTGAAGTGCCTCGCGTGCCGGTTGCTTTCGGGATTGCAAGGGGTAACGTGTCGGGCTGTCCCTGAC
>CAXTUO010000892.1:0-2081 GCA_964247175.1 uncultured Acetobacteraceae bacterium
GTTACATATAGGGTGGGAAGGCTGGCGCAAAGAAAGTCGGCTTTCTGCCGACCTCGCCTCAAAGCGGGCGATCCGCTCTCGGCCAGATGCGGTTGGCCAACCCGGCCATGGATGTGAAGATATGTTATCCAAACGAATACCTGGTGTCAGGGGCGCTTTTGCCCCCGCAGCCCTACCCTCACACGAAAACCGCTCACCCCGGCGCCGGATGCACCCGCCGTCAATGCTCGGCGATCTCCCGCCCCGTCGCCAACCAGACCCTGTCATGCCGCCGCACATGCTCCAGGAACCGCACCAGGCCGGCGATCGGCCCGGGCCGGCCGGTCAGCCGGGCATCCAACCCACGGGCGCCATCCCGTACACCCGCCCAAAGGCTTCAAACGCAAGCTGGATGTGCTCGCGCTCGTGGGCTTCCGGCACAAGCTGGTAGTCGAGCCAGCGGCAGTGATGGCTGACGAGTTCATGGCCGTCATCGAGGTGGGCGCGGGTCAGCGCCGGGTTGCGCCCGGCGGCGCTCGCCGCCATGCTGCGGGAGTTGGTGCCGGGCCTTGTGCCGGTGCCGGGATCCCCACGGCCTGGAACGAAGGGCACCTCGCCCCCTTGCATCGACGCGGCCCGGCGGGACCGAGCCGGGCGTAACCGGCCAACGGCGGCGCTGCGGGGTTCAATAGGAAGCGTGCGGCACGCGACCTCCCGTCACGTGCGGGCCATCGCGCAGCCGCTCTCCGCCGCAGGGCGGAACGCCTCGCCGCCGGGGAGCGGGGCCAGCACCTCAAGGTAGTCCCAGGGATAGCGTGACGCGTCCGGCGCCTTCACCCGCGCCAGCAGCAGGTCGAAGGTCATCTTGTTGTTCGCCAAGATGCGTCCGCCCTGGGCGTACATGTCGTTCACCGGCGTGCCACGCATGGCTGCCAGCACGGCGCCCGTTTCCGCGGTGCCCGTGGCCTGCACCGCTCGCAGGTAATGCAGCGCCGCGGAATAGGCGGCGGCCTGCAGGTCGGTCGGCATCCGCCGGCGCGCGGCGAAGAAGCGTTTCGCCCAAGCCCGCGACGCCTCGTCCCGGTCCCAGTACCAGGACTGCACGAACTGCAGGCCCTGCGCCGCCTCCAAGCCCAGGGCATGGATGTCGGTGAGGTAAACGATGGGCGCCGCCAGCGCCTGCTTGCGCGCGATGCCGAACTCGCCGGCCTGCTTGACGGAGGTGATGAGGTCGGCCCCGCTGTTGGCCAGCACGACCACCTCCGCGCCGGACGCCTGCGCGGTGGTCAGCAAGGAGGCGAAGTCCGCGTTGTTGATCGGGTGCCGGGCCGTCCCCAGCACGGTGCCGCCGCCCTGGATGGCGCCACGCATGTCGGCCTCCACCGCCTGGCCGAACGCGTAGTCCACGGTGATGAAGAAATAGCTGCGCTTGCCCGCGTTCAGCATGGAGCGCGCCAGGCCGTGGGCGTCGGCATAGGTGTTCTGCGCCCATTGGATGCCGTTCCGCCCGCAGCCCTTGCCCGCCAGCTCAGACGTGGTGGAGGACACGTGCAGGATCGGCTTGTCATACTGCGCCGCGATGGACTGCGCGCCGAGGGAGATCGCCGAGTTGCAGATGTCCATCGCCACGTCCACCCGCCCGTTGGACATCCAGTCGCGGATGATGGCGAGGCCGATGTCCGGCTTGTTCTGGTGGTCGGCCACCAGCACCTCGGCCGGACGGTCCAGCCCGGCGGCGGCCGCATCGGCCACCGCCAGCCGGATGGCCTCCGCCGATCCCGGCCCGGCCAGGTCGGCGTAGGGGCCGGACTGGTCGTTCAGCACGCCGATGCGGAGGGTGGGCTTGGAGGGTGCGGCCCCTTGCGCCGCCCCGCGCCGGGGACCGGCAAGGGCCGCGGCGCCGGCCAAGGAGGCAGCCAGGAGAAAGCGGCGGGTGGCGGCGTGCGTCATGGCGGGGTCCTCGTGCTGCCGATGGCGATGTCCAGCCAGCCCCGGGCGTCGTTGCGGGCGTGGTCGCCGGGGCGCAGCAGAACCGTGGTGGTGGCGCTCTGCACCAGGGCCGGGCCGGCCACGGCCTGCCCGGGCGCCAGCGAGGCCAGCTC
>CAXTUO010000893.1:0-2080 GCA_964247175.1 uncultured Acetobacteraceae bacterium
GTTTCTCGCCAACTCCGGCGTCTGCTACCTGCACGCCCATCATGCCAAGCGCGGCTGCTACGCCGCGCGGATCGAGCGGGCCTGAGCCGGGCCGGTTGCCGACCGTGCTTTCAACGGAGCTGCCCCATGGAGGCTGACATGGACCTTCTTCCCTTCAGGCCCGCGGACCTGGGCGACGACGAGCGCTACGCGGCGGTGCAACGCCGCGACGGCTCGCAGGACGGCGCCTTCTTCTACGGCGTTCGGACCACCGGGGTGTACTGCCGGCCAAGCTGCGCGGCGCGGCTGGCGCGGCGGGAGAACGTTTCCTTCCATCCTACCTGCACCGCGGCGGAGCGGGCCGGCTTCCGCGCCTGCAAGCGCTGCCGTCCCAACGAGGCAAGCCAGGAGCAGCGTCAGGCCGAGACCGTCCGCCGCGCCTGCCGCCTGATCGACGCGGCGGAGGAGGCACCGGCGCTGGCGGACATCGCCCGCCGGGTCGGCGTCAGCCCGTTCCACTTCCACCGCATGTTCAAGCAGGCCACGGGCGTCACCCCGAAGGCCTACGCCGCTGCCCGGCGGGCGGCGCGGCTGCGAGACGGGCTGGTCACGGCGGAAAGCGTCACCCGCGCGATCTACGAGGCAGGCTTCAGTGCGCCCAGCCGGTTCTACGAGGGCGCGTCCGGCCGCCTGGGCATGACGCCGGGCGCCTACCGCAAAGGCGGAACCGGCGCGACCATCCGCTTCGCCGTGGGCCAATGCTCGCTCGGCGCCATCCTGGTCGCCGCGACCGAGACGGGCATCTGCGCCATCGCGTTCGGCGACGATCCCGACACCCTGGTGCGCGGCTTGCAGGACCGTTTTCCAAAGGCCGACCTCCTCGGCGGCGACCCGGCGTTCGAGGCCACGGTGGCCCGGGTGGTCGGCCTTGTTGAGTCGCCTGGCCAGGGGTGCGACCTCCCGCTCGACATCCGCGGCACCGCGTTCCAGCAGCGCGTGTGGCAAGCCCTGCGCGCGCTGCCGGCCGGCGCCACCGCGAGCTACCGCGACATCGCCGCCGCGGTCGGCGCCCCCGCCGCCGTGCGGGCGGTGGCGCAGGCCTGTGCGGCCAACACCCTGGCGGTCGCCATCCCATGCCACCGCGTGGTGCGCTCCGACGGCGCGCTGTCTGGCTATCGCTGGGGAGTTGACCGCAAAGCGGCGCTGCTGCGACGCGAGGCGGCGGCGTAGCGCCGGCCGAAGCCGGCCGGGGTCAGACCCGGCCCGGCATCCGGTCCGCGCGCAGCGTGCTGCACGCCCGTGGCTCGAACTCCACGCGGCGGTCCAGCACGTCGGAGGCATTGTCCTTGCCGGTGCCGACCAGCGGGTCAAGCGCGCCGCGCCCGCGGGCTTCCGTCCGTGCCCGCAGCACGGTGGCGCGCCGCACGATCTGCTCGCGCACGATCTGCGCCCGCCGTTCGGACAGGACCTCGTTCGCCGCCGGCGTGCCGGTCGGGCTGGTGTGGCCGACCACCAGCAGGCAGGCCTTGCGGGCGGCGCTGCGCTGCGCGATCTGGCGGAGCCACGCCGGGTATTGCCCGCTCACCGCCGGGTCCGGCCAGAACTGCACGGAAGCCGGGCGGAACACGAACTTCACCGCAAGCTTGCCTTGCGCCAACCCGGCATCCACCATCTTGCCGAATGCCTCCTCGGCTTCTCGCGTCCGCCCAAGGGCCACGTTGGTCAGGTAGGCCCCGTTCCACACCCGCATCTGGTCGCCCCCTGGCAGGTAGCTGGCTTGGGTGTAGTAGGCCAGCGCCTCCGGGTAGCGCCCGGCCTCGTAGGCGGCAGTCGCCCGGTTGACGACGGCGGACGTGCCCATGCCGCTCAGGTAGGCCGGGTCCATGGTCTCGCCCGGCTTGCCGCCGCAGACCTTCAGATAGGCCTTCATGCTGTGGTCCATCGCCCAGGCCGGGCTGTCCTGGAAGAACTTGGTCGGCGTCGTGTCCACATCCTCCGCCCGCACCCAAACGGTTTCCGAGGAGATGATCTTGCCCGTGCGGGTGTCCGAAAGCGAGGCACAGATGCGATACGTCTTGGGCACCCCGTCAAGGTCGGCTTT
>CAXTUO010000894.1:0-2075 GCA_964247175.1 uncultured Acetobacteraceae bacterium
CGGCAGGAACACCGCGGCTGCCAGGATCTGCCCGGCCTGCACGCCCTGCAGGGTGAAGCTCGCGAAGAAGCCGCGCCGTCCGAACGGGGCGTGCTCCAGGATCATGGAAGACGCGCCGCTGATCTCCCCCGCGACCGCGAAGCCCTGGATCAGCCGTAGCATGACAAGCAGCACCGGGGCCAGCACGCCGACCTGCCCGTAGGTCGGCAGCACCCCGACCGCCATGGTCGAGAAGCCCATCAGGAACATGCACAGCAGCAGCACGCCCTTGCGCCCATGGGTGTCGCCGTAATGGCCGAGCACGAAGGCGCCGATGGGCCGGGCGACGTAGCCGACGCCGTAGGTCGCGAGCGAGGCGACGATGGCGACCGTGGGGTCGGCCGAGGGGAAGAAGATCTGCGGGAACACCAGCGACGCCGCCGTGGCGTAGATGAAGAAGTCGTAGTACTCCAGCGCGGAGCCGATCCAGCCGCTGGCCGCAGCCTTCTTCGATTGCCGCCTGCCTTGCGGCTCGTGGGTCCCGGCGGTGTCCATGGTCGTGTCCTCCGTTTTTTTGTGATGGCCCCAGGCGCTTGATCTTGGCGAGAGCGTGTCCCGTGCCTGCGTCGTGGTCCAGCTTGAGCGGTCAGGGGCAGTGACCATGGCACGTTCCCCGGCCGGGGGCCAAGCGTTGCTGGCGCCTCCTGGCGGGCCTCGACGGCCGCGTCCATGCGCTTCCACCGGGCGTCCAACCGGCATACCTGGCGGGTGATCTTGGGGCGAGTGGCCTTGGGGCACGACCTCCATGCGCCGGGCGACGCCCCGTTGCAGCGGGCGATGCTGGCGGACGCGGTGCTGAAGCCCGATGATTGACACGCGGCCACGCCCATCTAGCTTCGGGCGTCGGACGCGAAGCGGTTTCGGGAAAGGCCAGGCATGCAACAGGTCGTGACGCCGGAGAAGGCAGGGAAGCCGTCCCTGCGCCACCTGGTTTCCGACCGTTCGGTCCTGGCGATGCTGGGCCTCGGCTTCAGCTCGGGCATTCCGTTCCTGCTGGTTTACGTCACGCAGTCGGCCTGGCTGTCGGAGGCCAAGGTGCCGATCAGCATCCTCGGCCTGATGAGCGAGCTGACGCTGGCCTACAAGTTGAAGTTCGTGTGGGCGCCCTTCCTGGACCGCTACGACGCGCCCGTGTTCAGCCGCCTGCTGGGACGGCGGCGCGGCTGGATCATCGTGTCGCAGATCGGGGTGGCGCTGGCGCTGGCGGGGATCGCCTTTGGCGACCCGGCGCATTGGCTGGCCTGGACGGTTGTCTTCTCCTTGGCGCTCGGCTTCGCCGGGGCGACGCAGGACGTGGTGATCGACGGCTGGCGCATCACCGTGGCGCCCGCCGGGCGGCAGGCCCTGATGTCGTCCTGGGCGGAGGTCGGGTGGCGCGTGGGCAACCTCGCCGCCGGCGCCGGGGCGCTGTACCTGGCGGACGGCTTCGGGTGGCGCGTGGCCTACCTGTGCATGGCCGCGCTGATGGCGCCCGGCGTGGTTGCGGCCCTGCTGGCGCCTGAGCCTCCGTCCGACAAGGCCGTGCGCCGTGAGCAGCCGGGCTTTGTCGAGACCGTCGTGGCGCCGATCCGCGAACTGGTCACGCGCCTGGGTCCGCTGGCCGTCCCGGTGCTCGTGATGGTGGCCGGGTTCCGCATGCCCGGCTACGTGTCGAGTGCGATGGCTTTTCCGCTGTTCAAGAGCCTGCACTATTCCAACACGGACATCGCCACCGTCACCAAGCTGTTCGGCTTCGGGGTGGCGCTGGGGGGCACGTTCCTCGCGAGCTACGTGGTGCCACGGATCGGCATGATGGCCAGCCTGATCGTCGGCACCGTGTTCGCTTCCGCCTCGCATTTGAGCCTGGCCTACCTCGCCGTGCACGGCGACCATGGCGGGGGCGAGTTCTGGACCTTTGCCGTGGCCGTCAGCATCGACAGCTTCGCCTACGCCTTCGCTTCCATCGTGCTCATCACCTACATGTCCACGCTGACCGCGGCGGAGCACGCGGCGAGCCAGTATGCGCTGCTGACCTCGCTGTGCGCCCTGCCGGGCAG
>CAXTUO010000895.1:0-1756 GCA_964247175.1 uncultured Acetobacteraceae bacterium
CCATGAAAGTCACCATCGAGATCGACTGCACCCCGGACGAGGCGCGCCAGTTCCTAGGCCTGCCCGACCTGAAGCCCATGCAGGCCGCGCTGATGGCGCGCATGGAGGCGCAGATGACCGAGGCCGCCGACCGCTTCTCGCCGGACGCCATGCTGCGGTCCTGGATGTCGCTGGTGCCGCAAACGCCGGATCAGTTGAAGGACATGGTCGGCAAGTTCTTCCGCCCGCCCACGGGCGGGACGCCAGGCAAGACCGGGGACTGATGGCGCAGGCGAGGCGGCTCCGGACCGCGCTGTCCGGGCCGTACTGGCGGCTGCGGCGGCGCGTGCTGCGCGTCGCCTTCGCGGCGCGGCAGCCGGATCGCGTGGGGATGCCGAACGGCCGCACGCTCTATCTGGACCACGCCGACGCGCGCAGCTTTGCGCTTTGGGAAACCTCCGGCAATGTCAACCGGCGCAGCATGGCGCTGTGGCAGGCGCTGCTGCGGCTGCACCCCTGGTCGCTGATCCTGGACGTGGGCGCGAACCACGGCGAGATGCTGCTGTGGCCGGAGCTGCCGCAGGGCACACGGGTTTACGCGTTCGAGCCGAACCCCGTCTTGGTCCCGTTGCTGCGGCGGTCGCTCGCGGACAGCGGCGTCGCGGCGCAGGTCATCGAGGCTGCCGTGGGGTCCACCAATGGACGCATCGCGCTCCACCTCGACCGGCGCTGGTCCGGCACGTCCAGCCTGATTGCGGCCAACACCTCGGGCGACTACCAGACTGTCGAGGTGCCGATCACCCGGCTGGACAGCTTCCTCGCCGGGCTGGACGGGCCGGCGCCGGGCGGCGGCTTGCTGGTCAAGATCGACGTGGAGGGGCTGGAAGCGGAGGTGCTGCAGGGCCTGCGTCCCGCGCTGAACCGTTGGGACCGCGTGGCGATCATGGCGGAGGTGCATCGCCTGCCCGCCGAAACGCTGGATGGCATCGCGTCGGACTTCGACTTCCTGGCGCTGGACCCTGCCGGGGCGTTGCAGCGTCTCCCTCCGCCCGCGCGGGACGGGTTCGACGGCATGGACGTGCTGCTGCTGCCCAAGGGCGACGCCGCGCGCTACGGGATCAGGCCGCGTGCGGCGGCGCTTACCCCGGCGTCGTGTCCGGCTTGACCCGGCGCCGCAGCGCCCGCATCGCCAGCATCGCCGCCGCAATCGCCAGCAGCGACACCCCGGTCGTGACACTGCCGAGCGCATAAAGCACCGGCGTGGTTACGTTCGTCGTCATGCCGACGATCTCCAGCGGCAGGGTGTTGGTGCTGCCGGCGGTCAGCATGGTGCGGGCGAACTCGTCATAGGACAGGCTGAAGCCGAACAGCGCGATCCCCACGACGCCGGGCGCGATGATCGGCAGCACGACCTCCCGGAACACCTGGCCCGGCGACGCGCCGAGGTCCCGCGCCGCCTCTTCCCACGCCCGGTCGAAGCGGTTGAACACCGCGAACATGATCAGGAGGCCGAACGGCAGCGTCCAGGTGAGCTGCGCCCCGAACGCCGAGTTCCACCACGCGGCGTCCCAGCCCAGGAGGTTGAACAGCAGCCCGACGCCCAAGCTCACCAGCACGCCCGGCACGATCAGGCTGGCGACGGTCAGCGTGAACAGCGCGCCCGCGCCGCGGAACCGCCGGCGGAAGGCGACGGCGGCTGCGACCGAGACGGCGGCGGTCGCCGCCATCACCATGGTTGCCAGGATCAGCGACCGCGTGAACGCGGCGCCGAGGTCGC
>CAXTUO010000895.1:1766-2074 GCA_964247175.1 uncultured Acetobacteraceae bacterium
GCTGGAACAGCCGGGTGAACCATGCGGTCGAAACCCCGCGCATCGGGAAGGTCAGCCCGCCCTCCGGCCCCTGGAACGACAAGACGACGATGGTAAGCGTCGGGCCGTACAGGAACAGCACGAACAGCGCGAAGAACCCGCCCAGCAGCCAACGGCCCAGCCCGGTAATCACAGTTCCCGCCGGATATCGACGACGCGCAAGAGCGCCGCGATCATCAGCAGCACGAGCAGGAGCAGCACCACGGCGTTGTCGCACGCGGCAGGATACTGCAACAGCGCGATCTGGTTCGAGATCATCAGCCCCACCG
>CAXTUO010000896.1:0-2071 GCA_964247175.1 uncultured Acetobacteraceae bacterium
GATGGGGATGATCAGCGGCGCCAGCAGCTTGGGGGCGCCCGCGGGGAAGAAGTAGGAGAAGAAGTGCATCCCGTGGATGCGCAGCGACACCGCCGTGACCACCACGATCACCAGCAGCGCCAGGCCGAAGGTGACGGCGATGTGGCTGGTGTAGGTGAAGGAGTACGGCAGCAGGCCCAGCAGGTTGCCCATCAGCACGAAGAAGAACAGCGTGAAGATGAACGGGAAGAAGCGCCGCCCTTCCGGCCCGATGCTGCCTTCCGTCATGGACATCAGGCCGCTGTAGGAGATTTCCGCCAGGGATTGCAGCCGCCCCGGCACCACGGCGCGCGGCTTCATGCCGTAATACAGCAGCCCGATGATCAGCGCCGCGGCGAGCAGCATCATCAGGTTGGAGTTGGTGAAGTTCACCGACCGCCCGAGGCCGCCAAGCGCCGTGTGCAGCTCGAACTGGCCCAGCGCGTCTATCTTGCCTTCAGCCGCCACGTTCCCGTCCCTCTCCAACCCTAAGCCCCCAGGCTTTACGCCCGAGGCGCGCGCGGCATCATCAGGCGCCACACGTTGGCCACCCCCGCGGCGCCGCCCAGCAGCACGAACAGCGCCAGCAGCCAAGGCCGCGTGCCCAGCCACCGGTCCAGCGCCCAGCCGATGGCGACCGAGACCGCCAAGGCCGACACCAGCTCGACGCCCACCCGGACGCCGATGCCCATCGGGCTGGCCGTCCCCTGCGCCCCGGCGGTGGGCGCCGGCACGTCCATGGCCTGCTTCGACCGCGCCGCCTGCAGCCGCTCCTCGAAGGAGCCGCCCTTGTCGTCACTCATCCATTGCCTCCCGCACGCCCATCCGGCCGCGCCTTGCAGGCCGGGGCTTGCTACCGGCGGGGGTGCAGGGTGTCAAGGCGTTGTAGGACGGGGATGCTGCAGGCCTACTCGGCCGCCACCGCCTCCACCATGCCCATCGCCGCGCGAAGGTCCACGGACAGCACGCGGGACACGCCGCGCTCCTGCATCGTGACCCCATACAGCCGGTCCATGCGCGCCATGGTGAGCTGGTGGTGCGTGACCACCAGGAAGCGCGTCCCGGTCTGCGCCACCATGTCGGACAGCAGAGCGCAGAAGCGGTCCACGTTGGCGTCGTCGAGCGGGGCGTCCACCTCGTCCAGCACGCAGACCGGCGCCGGGTTGCATTGGAACACCGCGAAGATCAGGCTGAGCGCCGTCAGCGCCTGCTCGCCGCCCGACAGCAGGGACAGCGCCGCCAGCTTCTTGCCCGGCGGCTGCGCGTAGATTTCCAGCCCCGCCAGCAGCGGGTCGTCGTCGCCCACGAGCTGCAGGTGCGCCCGCCCGCCGCCGAACACGCGGGCGAACAGCGCCTGGAACCGCCGGTCCACCTCCTGGAACACCCGGCCCAGCCGGTCGCGCCCTTCGCGGTTCAGGTGGCCGATGCCGCCGCGCAGCTTGGCGATGGCGGCGGCCAGCTCGTCGCGGTCCCGCACGATGGCTGCCGCCGCCTCGTCCAGCGCCGCCGCTTCGATCTCCGCCCGGAGGTTCACCGGGCCGAAGGAGTCGCGCGTCCGCGCCTGCTGCTCGAACCGGGCGCGGGCGCGGTCCTCCGCGGCTTGCGACAGCTCGGCTGGCGGCTCGGGCAGCACGGCGTCCGGTCCCAGCCGTTCCTCGATCTGCGCCGCTGCCAGCGCCAGCCCGGCCGCCGCCACCTCGACCGCCGCTTCCGCCCGCACGCGCCGGTCTCGGCTCGACGCGACCGCCTGCTCGGCGCTGCGCGCGGCCCCTGCCGTGCTGGCCGCTTCGCGCTCCCCGGCACCGAGCGCCTGGGCGGCGGCACCATGCGCCGCCTCGCAGTCGCGCAGCGCACCAGCGGCTTCCGTGGCGGCGCGGGCCATCTTGTCGGGCAGGGCTTGCAGGCGGGCGTGCTCGGCTTCCGCCTCGGCGGCGCGGGCCGAAAGGTCGGTCACGCGCCCGGCCGCGTCCTCCGCCCGCATCCGCCAGTCCTCGCGTTCCCGCACCAGGACGCGGCTGCGCGCGGTCCGCGCCGCCTCGTCGCGGGTCAGGGC
>CAXTUO010000897.1:0-2067 GCA_964247175.1 uncultured Acetobacteraceae bacterium
CGGCATGGCGGCGTGGGCGGCGCACCCGCAGGGCCGGGCCGTCGCCGCCGATCCGCTGCTGCTCGTCGAGCCCGGCGACGGAGGCCCGGCGCCAGGCTGGACCGTGCCGGACGGCGCCCCGTTGGACGGCGTGCGCGTGCTGGACATGACCCGCGTGCTGGCCGGCCCGGTGGCGACGCGCTTCTTGGCCGGGTTCGGCGCGGAGGTGCTGCGCATCGACCCGCCGGGCTGGGACAAGCCGGGCCTCGTGCCGGACGTGACCCTGGGCAAGCGGTGCGCGCGGCTGGACCTCCGCCAGCCGGCCGGCCGGGCAACTTGGGAAGGGCTGCTGGCCCGTGCGGACGTGCTGGTGCACGGCTACCGTCCCGGCGCGCTGGCCGGGCTGGGGCTGGACGCGGCGCGGCGGCGCGAGCTGTGTCCCGGGCTGATCGACGTGTCGCTGGATGCGTATGGCTGGTCCGGCCCGTGGCAGGGGCGACGCGGCTTCGACAGCCTGGTGCAGATGAGCTGCGGCATCGCCGCGGCCGGCATGGACCGCTTCGGCCGCGACCGCCCGACGCCCTTGCCGGTGCAGGCCCTGGACCATGCGACCGGCTACATCATGGCCGCCGCCGCGGTGCGCGGGTTGGCGGGCCGGCTGTCCACGGGGGCGGGCTGCACGGTTCGGGCCTCCTTGGCCGGCACTGCCGCGCTGCTGACCGGCTTGCCGCCGGGCGACGCCGGGCCGCTCGCGCCGGAAACGCCCGGCGACCTCGCGGAAATTCGCGAGGACACGGCCTGGGGACCGGCGCTGCGCGTCCGGCCGGCCTGCGAGGTTGAAGGTGCGCCGATGCGCTGGCGCGGACCCGCCGCGCCATTGGGGTCGGCAACGCCATCCTGGGCGGCATGACAGCTATCCCATAAGGCTTGACATCCGGCTGGCCATCCGCAAGTGAACGTTCATTCGCATTCAGGCCCACCCGTGTCGCAAGCCGTCCAGCAGTCTTCCCGCCAACGCATCATCGGCGCCGCCGTGGCCTGCTTCGCCCGGGCCGGCTTCCACGGCGCGTCCATGCACGAGATCTGCGCCGAGGCCGGGATGAGTCCCGGGGCGCTTTACCGCTACTTCCCCAGCAAGGTCGCCATCATCGCCGCCATCGCGGAAGCCGAGCGCGTCCAGCACGCCGCCTTCTTCGAACGCTTGGCCGAGGCCGAGGACCCCGTCGAGGCGCTCGCCGGCATCGGCATCGACAAGCTGGAGCAGATGCTGGCCGCGCCCAACGCCGCCCTTTGCGCCGAGACCATGGCGGAGGCGGTCCGCAACCCCGACATCCGCGCCATGTTCGACCGCAACATCCGGGAGGCCCGCGCCGCCGTCGTCGCGGCCCTGCAGCGCGGCCAGGCCCGCGGCACCGTTGATCCCGCGCTCGACCTGGAAACCGCGTGCCAGCTCATCATGGCCATGGGCGACGGGCTGGCCGTGCACCAGGCGCTCGATCCCACGCTCACCGGCGCGCGGTTCCGCCCGGTGCTGCAGGTGCTGCTCCGCCGCTTCCTCCGGCCGCAAGAGACACCGAGATGATCCGGATCGTGCTCGCGCTGCTGCTGCTGGCGCTGCCGGCCCGCGCCGCCACGCCGGCGCCCCCCGAGCCGAAGCCGCCCTCCGTCACTGTCGTTGACGCCACCACGGGGCCGATTGCCGAAACCGCCGTGCTCACGGGAACGCTGGTCCCGCGGGAGGAGGTGGTGGTCAGCCCGCAGATCGAGGGCCTGGCGCTGACGGAAATCCTGGCGGAAGAGGGTGACGCCGTTTCGGCCGGGCAGGTGCTGGCCCGGCTGTCACGCGATGTGCTGGACGCCAGCGTCGCGCAGAACGCGGCGCAGGTCAGCCGGGCCGACGCCGCCATCGCGCAGGCCCGCAGCAGCATCGCCGAGGCGCAGGCCAACGGCACCCAGGCCGACCTCGCGCTGGCACGGACGCGCACCCTGCTGGCCGGGGGCAACGCCGCCCGGGAACTCTTCGAGCAGCGCCAGGCGGCCGCGCAGACCGCCGCCGCCCGGCTCGACCTGGCCCGCAACGCGCTGAGC
>CAXTUO010000898.1:0-2066 GCA_964247175.1 uncultured Acetobacteraceae bacterium
TTCTCCGACAAGATCGGGCGGAAGCTCACCTACGCGACGTTCTTCGTGCTCGGCATCGCGGTGTATGCGTTGGCGCCGTGGGCGGCGCATAACGGGCAGCAGGCGCTGTTCGTGGTGATGATGTGCGTGGCCCTCTCGATGTACGGTGGCGGGTTCGCGACCGTGCCGGCGTACCTCGCTGACATGTTCGGCACCCAGTTCGTGGGCGCGATCCACGGGCGGCTGCTGACGGCGTGGTCCACGGCCGGCGTGATCGGCCCGCTGGTGATCAACTACATCCGCGAGTCGCAGATCGCGGCAGGCGTGCCGCGCGACCAGGTGTATGACCGCACGCTGTTCATCCTCGCCGGCTTTCTCGCCGTGGGCTTCGTGGCCAACCTGCTGATCCGCCCGGTGGCGGAGCGCTGGTACATGAAGGACGGCAACACGCCGGAGCAGACCGCGGCGGTCCCAAGCGGATCGTACGGCATCGGCCGCGGCGGCCTCACGTTCCCCGCATTGATCGCCTGGGCCTGCGTGGGATTGCCGCTGGCCTGGGGGGTGTACATCACGCTAAGCAAGGCGCTGGTCTTGTTCCAGTAACGGGGGCGCAGCATGGCAGCGGTCGGGTTCATCGGACTGGGCAACATGGGCGGCCCGATGGCGGCGAACCTGGTCCGCGCCGGGCATGGCGTCCGCGGTTTCGACCTGGCCGACACCGCCTTGGCGGCGCTGGCCGCAACGGGCGGCAGCAAGACCGCTTCGGTGGCGGAAGCGGTGGCCGGGGCGGAGATCGTCATCACCATGCTGCCGGCTGGGCGGCATGTGCGGGAGGTGCTGACCGCGGCGGACGGGGTGTTCGCGCGGGCCGCGCCGGGCGCCCTGCTGATCGACTGCTCGACGATTGACGTGGAAACGGCGCGGGGCATGGCGGGGCAGGCGGAGGCCCGCGGCTTCGCCATGCTGGACGCCCCGGTCTCAGGCGGCGTGTCGGGCGCCGCCGCGGGCACGCTCACCTTCATGGTCGGCGGCGCCAAGGCCGCGTTCGCGCGGGCGCAGCCGGTGCTTTCGGCGATGGGCAAGACGGTGGTCCTGGCCGGCGGCGCCGGAGCCGGGCAGGCGGCGAAGGTGTGCAACAACCTGATCCTCGGCATCTCCATGCTGGCCGTGTCGGAGGCGTTCGCCCTGGCCGACAAGCTCGGCCTGTCCGCGCAGGCCTTGTTCGACATCAGCAAGGCGTCGTCCGGGCAGTGCTGGGCGCTCACCTCCTATTGCCCGGTGCCCGGCCCGGTGCCGACCTCGCCCGCCAACCGCGACTACCAGGCCGGGTTCGCCACCGCGCTGATGCTGAAGGACTTGACGCTCGCGGCGGACGCCGCCTCCGCGACCGGCGCGGCCAGCGTCCTCGGAGGGCACGCGCAGGCGGCGTATGCGCGGTTGGCGGAGCTTGGGATGGGCGACAAGGACTTCTCCGTCGCGGCGCGTGCGTTGCTCCAAGGACAGTTAGGCCGCTAAAAGGGCTGATGACCGAACCCGTCGCGCCGGCCCCGACGCTGCTGCACGAGCCGCCCCGGTGACGGTGCTCGACGGCGGCGTGGACCCGCGCTCCCCCGCCTTCGCGGCGAATCGCGAGCGCATGGCGGCTTTGGTGCAGGAACTGCGCGGGGTCGTGGATCAGATCCGGCTCGGCGGTGGCGGGGCGTCGCGCCGGCGTCACACCGGGCGCGGCAAGCTGCTGCCGCGGGACCGCGTCCGCATGCTGATCGACCCCGGCAGCCCGTTCCTTGAGCTGTCGCAGCTTGCGGCGCACGGAATGTACGGGGGCGACATCCCGGCCGCGGGCATCATCACCGGCGTGGGCCGCATCGCCGGGCGCGAGTGCGTGGTGGTGGCGAACGACGCCACGGTGAAGGGCGGCACCTACTTCCCGATGACGGTGAAGAAGCATCTGCGCGCCCAGGAGATCGCGCAGCAGAATCGGTTGCCCTGCATCTACCTGGTGGACAGCGGCGGCGCCAACCTGCCGAACCAGGACGAGGTGTTCCCCGACCGCGACCACTTCGGCCGCATCTTCTTCAACCAGGCGC
>CAXTUO010000899.1:0-2064 GCA_964247175.1 uncultured Acetobacteraceae bacterium
GTCCGGGATGTCCAGGAGGCGGCACAGGGTCCGCTCGGTCACGCCGTTCCCGCCATGTCCATTACATGCTGCCAATGCGCGGGGGACACCGGGCTGACGGACAGGCGGGACAAGCGGAGCAGCGGCATGTCGGCCAGCGCCGGATGGGCCTTGATCTCCGCCAGCGTCACCGGACGCCGCAGCGGGGCGACCGCGCGCATATCGACGCAGACCCAGGGGCCGCTTTCCGCCGTGGGGTCCGGATAGGCTTCCCGCGCCACCTCGACGACGCCCATCACAGCCTTGTCGATGTTGGAATGGTAGAAGAACGCCCGGTCGCCGAGCCGCATGGCCAGGAGGTTGAGCTTGGCCGCGTGGTTGCGCACTCCGGTCCAGGGTTCGGTGCCGCGCTCCACATGCCGGTCCCAACTGAACACGTCCGGCTCCGACTTCACCAGCCAGTAGGCCACTACTCCACCTGCTCGCCGTCCTTGAACACGGTGCGGAAGGGGCGGATGACCGTGCTTTCGAACAGGCCGGCGCGGCCGTAGGGGTCGCCGGCGGCGAAGCCCTCCGCCGCCGCACGGTCCGCGACATCGACCAGCAGCAGGCTGCCGCAGGGCCGCCCGTCGGTGTCCAGCAGCGGGCCGCCCTGCACCACGCGGTCGGCGTAGGTGGTGAGGTAGGCGATGTGCGCCGCCCGCGTCGCGAGGCGCAGGTCGAGGCTCGCGGGCCGGTCGGTGCAGATGATGGCGAACAGCATGGCGTCCCCTTCAATGCGTGCAACGCACAGTAACCGATCAACAGGTGCCTTCAACTCCCCGCGAGTCGTGCTATCTTCGACGGGTGGACGCCACAGCATTCCCCGCGCGCCCGTCGCGCAGCCTGCACCGCTTCGCCAATCCTGGGCGCTTCCTGCGCGTGGCCGGGCGGGCGCAGCCTTGGCTGTCCGCCGCGGCGCTGATCCTGACGTTGGGCGGCCTGGCCTGGGGGCTGTTCGTGGCGCCCGCAGACTGGCAACAGGGCGACGCGGTGCGGATCATGTATGTGCATGTGCCCTCGGCCTGGCTGGCCTCGGCCGGCTACGTCAGCCTGGCGCTGTGCTCGCTCGCTTCCCTGGTTTGGCGGCATCCCCTGGCGGACCTGGCGGCGGTGGAGATCGGGCCGGTGGGCGCCGGGTTCACCGCGCTGTGCCTGGCGACCGGCAGCCTGTGGGGCAAGCCGATGTGGGGCGCCTGGTGGGTGTGGGACGCAAGGCTAACCAGCGTGCTCGTGCTGTTCTTCCTGTATGTCGGCCACATCGCGCTGGTGCGGGCGTTCGACGACCCGAACCGGGGCTACCGCGCCGGGGCGATCCTGGCGTTGGTCGGCGTAGTCAACCTGCCGGTCATCAAGTTCAGCGTCGATTGGTGGAACACCTTGCACCAGCCGGCGACCATCACCTTGACCGGGGCGCCGACCATGGCGGTGACGATGCTGTGGCCGCTGCTGGTGTGCGCCGTCGGGTTCACCTTCACCTTTGCGGCGATCACCGTGGCGCGGCTGCGGGCCGCGGTCATGGAGCGCCGCATCCGCGGGCTGCTGCTGGCCGGCGCCGAGCGGCATGGGGACCCGGCATGACGCACTTGCCCTTTATCGCAGTGTCCTTCGGGCTGGGCTTGGCCGTGCCGCTTGCCTTTGCTGTCGGCGCATGGCAGCGCCTGGCCCGCGCCCGGCGCCGGCTGGCGCAGATCGACCCCCGGGGCACAAGCATGGCGGGGACCGCATGACCCGCAAGCGGCGCAGGCTTTGGATCGTGCTGGCCTGCGGCCTGGGCGTCGGCTCGGCGGCGGCGCTGGGACTGGCCGCGTTCAGCGACAACATCGTGTTCTTCGTGGCGCCGTCCGACCTCGCGGCGCACGCGGCCGGGCCGGGCCGCACCCTGCGCCTCGGCGGCCTGGTCGAAGCCGGCAGCATCCATCGCGGCCAGGACCGTGGCCAGCCGACCGCGCGGTTCCGCATCACCGACGGCCGGGCCGCCGTGGACGTGTCCTATTCCGGCATCCTGCCCGACCTGTTCCGCGAAGGGCAGGGCGCGGTGACGCT
>CAXTUO010000900.1:0-2060 GCA_964247175.1 uncultured Acetobacteraceae bacterium
TAGGTCGCCTTGACCATGCCGGGCGACAGGCAGCCCTGGCCGACCAGCGCGGCCTGCTGGTCGCCGGCGATGCCGCGCACCGGGATCGCGCCGCCGAACAGCCGGGTCGTGCCGAACGCCCCGGCGCTGTCGCGGATCTCCGGCAGCATGGCGCGCGGGATGCGGAACAGCGCCAGCAACTCGTCATGCCAGGCGCCGGCCGAGATATCGCATAGCAGGGTGCGGGACGCATTGGTGGCGTCGGTGGCATGCACCGCGCCCTCCGTCAGCCGCCAAAGCAGGAAGCTGTCCACCGTGCCGAACGCCAGTTGCCCGGCCTCGGCCCGGGCGCGGGCGCCGGGCACGTTATCCAGAATCCAGCCGATCTTGGTCGCGGAGAAGTACGGGTCGAGCCGCAGCCCCGTCAGCTCGGCCACGCGCCCGCCGTGCCCGGCCTCCTCCAGCGCCTGGCAGGCGCCGGCGGTGCGGCGGTCCTGCCAGACGATGGCGTTGGTGATCGGCTGCCCCGCGGCGCGGTCCCACACCAGCGCGGTTTCCCGCTGGTTGGCGATGCCCAGCCCGGCGATCTGCGAAGCGTCCAGCCCCGCGGCGGCCAGGGCTTCCCGCGCGGTGCCCAGCGCGGTGGACCAGATCGCCTCGGGATCATGCTCGACCCAGCCGGATTGCGGGTAAAGCTGCTCGAACTCGCGCTGCGCGGTGGCGACCACCTCCAGCTTTGGCCCGAACACCATGGACCGGGTGGAGGTGGTGCCCTGGTCGATGACCAGCACATGACCGGTCACGGCAAGGTGCCACCTGGGGAGCGGTCGCCCGCCCCCCTTTCATTAAGCCGCACCGCTCAGGCCCGCTTCGGCATGGGCGTGGCCGCCCAGGTTTTCAGCAGGGTCTCGTAGTCCACCGTCTCGCCCTGCGGCTTCTCGTTCGCGAGCTTGCGCTGCGGCGCCAGGTTGCCGTCCTTTTCCGCGCGGGCGAACCAGTATTCGGCGTCCTTCTCCGGGTTCATCACCGGGCCGAGCTTGCCCTGCACGCCGGAGCGTTGCAGCCGGGTCATGATGGCGTCCTGGTCGCGCGCCAGCCCGTCCATCGCCTGCTGCGGCGTCACCGCGCCGGAGATGGCGTTGGACACGTTCTGCCACCAAACCTGCGCCATCTTGCCGTAGTCCGGCACGTTCACGCCGGTGGGGGTCCACTGCTTGCGAGCCGGGCTGCGGTAGAACTCCACGAGGCCGCCGACCTTGGGCGCCAGGTCCGTCATCGCTTGGTGCCACACGTCGCTTTCCCGGATCAGATGCAGCGAAACCAGCGCCTTTTTCAGCGTGACGGTCTTCGACGTGCAGAACTGCGCGTAGAGCCAACCGGCCTTGGTCCGCTCCAGCGGCGCGTATTTCAGCATGGTCCAGCAGCCGCAGTCCTGGTAGCCGAGCTTCATGCCCTCTTTCCAATAGGGGCCGTGCGGGCTGGGCGCCATGCGCCACTTGGGCGTGCCGTCGTCGTTCATCACCGGCAGGCCGGGCTTGGTCAGGCTGTCGGTGAAGGCGCTGTACCAGAAGATCTGCTGCGCGATGTGGCCCTGGCCCGGCACCGGGCCGGACTCCAGGAAGTCCATGCCGGCGGCCTCGGGCGGCGCGTATTTCTTCAGCCACTCGACGTACTTGGTCAACGCATACACCGCCGCCGGGCCGTTGGCGTCGCCGCCGCGGGTGACGGAGGAGCCGCGCGGGATGCCGTCCTCGATGCGGATGCCCCACTCGTCCACCGGCTTGCCGTTCGGCAGGCCGCGGTCGCCGGCGCCGGCCATGGACAGCCAGGCGTCGGTGAAGCGCCAACCGAGCGAGGGGTCCTTCTTGCCGTAGTCCATGTGGCCATAGACGCGCTGACCGTCGATCTCCTTGACCGTGTTGGTGAAGAAGTCGGCGATGTCCTCGTAGGCGGACCAGTTGACGGGCACGCCCAGCTCGTAGCCGAACTGCTTCTTGAACGCCGCCCTCAGGTCCGGACGCTGGAACCAGTCGTACCGGAACCAATAGAGGTTGGCGAACTGCTGGTCGGGAAGCTGGTAC
>CAXTUO010000901.1:0-2057 GCA_964247175.1 uncultured Acetobacteraceae bacterium
CTTCAGGACCGTAAATGCCGCTTGCGAGGAGGCAATCAGCGCCGAGAGGCCCACCACCGCCGCACTGAGGTGAACAAGCGAACCGGCACCCACGCCGAGCGCAGCCGCGATCCCGCTCTTGGTGCCACCGCGCGCCGATGTGGCGGCCACGAACGTCATGTCAGCACCCGGCGTGATGTTGAGCACGAAACCTGCGAAGGCGAACGTGAGCAAACGTGGAAGGTCGGGCAGCAGTGGGTGAAATTCCAGGAGTTCAAACATTGTCCATCTCCAATCGGACCCGAAGCCGGAACGGTTTGACATCCTACCACACCACGGCACCAGAGTAGCTGATGATGGCGCGATCTTGCGGACCCGCTGTGGGCGGCGCTCGCCGTATGGGACGGCCAGGGCCGGTGCCGAGTTATCGCGGAGCCTGGCCCGCCAGGTAAGCCGCCCGGCGCGCGAGCAGCGCCGCCGCCGCGCGCCGGGCCTCCATGATGATCGCGCGCAGGTCCGCCGTTTGCAGCACCCCGTCCTCCACCAGCACCTGCCCGTCCACCACCGTCAGCGCCACGTCGCTGCCGCGCACGGCGTGCACGAGGTTGTGGTGCAGGTTCATCCAAGGGCCGGCGCCGAACAGCGGCGTCATGCGCGGCGTGTCCGTGCGGACGGCGATCAGGTCCGCCCGCTTGCCGACTTCGAGGGACCCAATTTGGTCCTGCAAGCCAATGGCCCGCGCGCCCTCCACCGTCGCCATGCGCAGCGCGTCCCAGGCGTCCAGCGCGGTGGCGTCCAGCCGGCTCAGCTTCGCCAGGAGAGATGCGCCCTTCATCTCCTCGAACATGTCGAAGTTGTTGTTCTCCTTTTCCCCGTCCGTGCCCAGGCCCACGGCGATGCCCGCCGCGAGGAGGTCCGTGGTGCGCGCCGCGCCGCTGGCGAGCTTCATGTTGCTGACCGGGTTGTGCGACACCGCGGCACCGTTGCGCGCAAGCACGCGGATGTCCTCGTCGTCCAGCCACACGCAATGCGCCAGCAGGGTGCGCGGCTCCAGGAGGCCCAGCCGTTCCAGCGCCTGCACCGGGCGGCAGCCGTGGCGGTCCTGCATCGCCTGGACCTCCTGCTTCGCCTCGGCGATGTGGGTGCAAAGGCCCGTGCCGAACCGCTGGGCCAGCTCCGCCGCCCGGCGCTGCCCGGCGGCGTCCGTGTAGAACAGGTGCTCCAGCCCCACCCAGGCCTGGATGCGCCCGCCCTGCCGTCCGTGCCAGCGTTCCAGCAGCGCCTCGTTGTCGTCCAGCGTGTCGAAGTAGTCGTAGTCCGGATGGGCGCCGACATAGGGCACCATGACCAGCCGGTTGCCGATGCCCTCCGCCGCGCGGGCGCTGCCGTCCATGAAGCGCCACATGTCCACCACCGTGGTCGTGCCGGACAGCACGGATTCCGCGTAGCACAGCCACGACGCCGCTTCCGCCTCGGACGGCTGCAGGACGCGGTGCATTGGGTTGATATACGTGTCGAGCCAGTCCCAGACCGGCAAGCCCTCCGCCGTGCCGCGCAGCAGGCCGGAATGGCAATGGGCGTTGATGAGGCCGGGCATGACCAGGTGGTCGCGCAACGCCCGGTGCGCGGCGCCCGCGGCGCGCGGCTCCACTTCGGCCCGGGGGCCGACGGCCTCGATGCGCCCATCCTCGATCAGGACCGCCCCGTCCTCGATCACTGGGCAGCCCGGCGCCATCGTCAGCACGTGGTCGGCGGTGAGCAGTTGGCGCATGGGTCAGCTCCTTTGCGGTGCGGTCCGATGCAGCCGTATGATGCAAGAGCCGTGCTGCCATGAGCGGCGGCGTGCGGCCCCGGTTGGCACGCGGGATGCTTCCCGAACCTGCCGGGCAGGGCAGGAGGGCATCGAGCATGGATCATGCGGGCATGGGCGAGCACATGGGCGGCCATCCGAAAGCGCCCGCATGAGCCATGCCCTCGACGCGCTGAACGCCGCCCCGGCCGCGGACTTCACCGCCGCCCTCGGCGCCGTGTTCGAGGACGCGCCCTGGGTCGCCGAGCAGGCCGCCGCCGCCCGCCCC
>CAXTUO010000902.1:0-2054 GCA_964247175.1 uncultured Acetobacteraceae bacterium
GCGGCTGTCGCCCCGGACCGTGCGCTGCCGGGTGCGGGCGGGCGGGGTGGTCATCGAGTTGGACCCGACGGCGCTCCAGGCACTGGACGCGGCGCAGGACGGCTTGCGGGCGGAGGTGCAGCACCTGGCCGACGCCGCCGGGCTGACCGCGCCGGTGCGCTTCGCCGCCTACCGCAACGGTAGCGCCTTCCTGGTGCCGGCATGACCCGGGAGGAGTCGGAGTTCGTGCCCCTGGCGGAGCCGGAGTTTGTACTTGACGAGGTACGGACCCAGCGGATCGGCTTCGGGGAAGCGGTGTTCTGCGCCGGCAAGTCGCCCGAGCAGATCGCGGCCATCCTCCAAGCCGCCCGCAACCCCATGCTGCTCACCCGGCTCGACCCCGAGCGGTTCGCGGCGCTCCCTCGCCCGCAACAGGACGTGCTGGACTACGACCCGGTATCCCATACCGCCTATTCCGGCGCCCCGGCGCCGGTCGCCGGCCCGGCGGAGGTCGCGGTGCTGACCGCCGGCACGTCGGACGTGCCGGTGGCGCGGGAAGCGGCGCGGACGCTGCGCTTCCAAGGGCAAGAGGTACGGCTGATCGCCGATGTCGGCGTCGCCGGGCTGTGGCGGCTGCTGCGCCGGGTGGAGGATTTTCAAGACATGCGGGTGGTCATCGTCGCCGCCGGCATGGACGCGGCGCTGCCCAGCGTGGTGGGCGGCCTCGTCGGCGGCGTGGTGATCGCGGTGCCGACATCCGTGGGCTACGGCGTCGCGGCGGGCGGGCACGCGGCGCTCAATGCCATCCTCGCGAGTTGCGCGCCGGGCATCGTCACGGTGAACATCGACAACGGCTACGGCGCGGCCTGCGCCGCGCTGCGGGTCTTGGGCAAGAAGTAGGAGGGGACCATGGAACGACGCGACCTGATGAAGGCGACCGTGGCGGGCGTGGCCGCGGCGGCACTCGGCACCCCGGCGGATGTGCTGGGACAGACCGCCCAAGGCGGCCAGATCAAGCCGACCGGCCCCGTGACGTCGAAGATCGCCGAGCACGCGGACATGAAATACCGCCCGCTGGGCCGCACGGGGGAGCGGGTGTCGCTGATCGGGCTCGGCGGCTTTCACCTCGCCAAGCCCGGCGGTCCCAGCGCCGACGAGGCAACGCGCATCGTGCACACGGCGCTCGATGCCGGCGTGAATTTCTGCGACAACTGCTGGGACTACAACGGTGGCGAGAGCGAGATTCGGCTGGGCCGCGCGCTCGCGGGCGGCTGGCGCGACCGCACGCTGCTGATGACCAAGATCGACGGGCGCACGGCGACCGCGGCGGCCAGCCAGATCGACGAGTCGCTGCAGCGCCTGCAAACCGACCACATCGACCTGCTACAGTTCCACGAGATCATCCGCATGGACGACCCGGAGCGCGTGTTCGCCCAAGGCGGCGCGTTGGAAGCGGCGCTGCGCGCCCGGGAACAGGGCAAGATCCGCTACATCGGCTTCACCGGGCACAAAAGCCCGGCGATCCACCGCCACATGTTCGAGGTCGCGGATGGGCACGGCTTCCACTTCGACACCGTGCAGATGCCGCTCAACGTCATGGACGCGCATTTCAACAGCTTCGAGCAGGGCGTGCTGCCGGTGGCGACGGCGCACGGCACCGGGGTGCTGGGCATGAAGACCTTCGGCGACCCGTTCATCCTGCAGTCCAAGGCCGCCTCGCCACTGGAAATGCTGCACTACCCGATGAGCCTGCCGATCAGCCTGCAGGTCTGCGGCATCGACAGCCTGTCGATCTTGGAACAGGCGCTGATCGCCGTGCGGAGCTTCCAGCCCTTCACGCCGGAGCAGCGGGCGGAATTGCTGGCCAAGACCGAGGCGGTGGCCCGGGACGGGCAAACGGAGCGTTACAAGGTTTCGACCCACTTCGACGGCACGGTGCAGAACCCGCACTGGCTGGGGTAAGGAGGGTGCGCCGCCGCGGGGGCATGATGCCGAGCTTCCCGATGATCGCCTACCTCGCCGCCCTGTTGGTCACGGGGTGCATGTCCGGCCCGATCCCGGTGTCCTCCGTCCAT
>CAXTUO010000903.1:0-2051 GCA_964247175.1 uncultured Acetobacteraceae bacterium
GCGCGCCGTCCGCTCGTTCACCACCTTGGACAGGCCGTAGCTGTCCATGGGATCGGTGTCGTAGTCCTCTTCCAACGGGAAGCCGTGGAAATCCTTGTCCCCTTCCGCGAAGCACACCCCGTAGGTCGTTTCGCTGGACGCGATCACCACCTTGCGAATGCCGAGCTTCATCGCGGCCTCGATCACGTTGTAGGTTCCCATCACGTTGACCCGGAACGTCTCGTTGTCGGGGTGGATGAGGATGCGCGGGACGGCCGCGAAGTGGACCACCGCATCGACCGGGCCGGGTGCCTGCCCCGCGTGGAGGCCCCCGAAATCGAAATGCGAGGTCATGGCGTTGAACAGCTGGGCGCCGTCCGTGATGTCGCCGACCAGGGTGGGGATGGCCGGATGCGGGAACGGCTGCAGGTCGAAGTTCAGCAGGCGGTAGCCCCGGTCGTGCAAGTAGGGCAGCGCATGGCGCCCGGCCTTGCCGGTGCCGCCGGTGAACAACACTCTCATCGCCATCGCTGGTCCCCCTGTTGCGTGCCGCTCTCAATGGGCAGGCTCCGCGGGCACCAATACGGCAAGCCCGGCGTCGGGTCGATGCCAGTCTCGACACGTCCTATGCGCCGCCTTCCACCTTCTGCCGCATCGCCTCCAGCGTCCGGGTCATCAGGCCGTCCGCGGTCATGAACCCGTCGAGCACCATGAAGTGGTTGGCATCCTCGATGGGGAGCGCCTCGCCGGCGTTGCCGACCGCCTGCCACGCCGACAGGAAGTCAAGCGACTGCTTCCTGAACGACCCGGACTCCGCGGCACCCCAAGCGGCCACGAGAGGGGCGGGCATAGCGCGGACGTGGAACAGCGGGCTGTTGCGCTCGACCTCCTCGGCGGAAAGCCGCAGCTTCGGCTGCAGGTAGGTCGCGGGAAACGGGCGCAGGTCGAACAGCCCGCTTACGGGCAAGCCGCCCTTGATCAGGGTGTCCGGCAGGCCGTACTCCTCCTCCCATTCCGTGAGCATCGCCATGGCGGCCAGATGGCCGCCCGCCGAGTGCCCGGCGACGTAGATGCGGCCGGGATCGCCGTTGAAGGACGCGGCGTGGCGGTAGGCCCAGGCGATGGCCGCGCGGACCTGCCGGACGATCTCGGTGATCGTGACCGCCGGGCAGAGCGCGTAGGAAACGTTGACCACGGCATAGCCGGCCGCCACCGGCCCGGGCGCCACCATGTCGAACACGTGGGCGGTCAGCGACTTCCAGTAGCCGCCATGGAGGAACACCAGGACCGGCGAACCCGGCGCCGCCGCCGGGAAAACGTTGGCGCTTTCGGCCTTGGTCGGCCCGTACGGCACGTCCGTCCGGTGGGGGAGCGACGCCCGGGCCGCGGCGCTGCTGTCCAGGAAGTGCCGCACGCAGGCGCCGAAGTCCGGGACCGATTGCTCCGCGTTGTACTCGCGGTCGAGTTCCTCCTGGGTCGCAAAGCCGCCATACAGGAGCTTCATCCGCGCGGTCCTCGGCAAAGGGGTCCGCCAGTCTCGACGCATCCGCCCGGCTTGGCCAGGGCTCAACAGGGCCGGAGCACGGTCAGCCGGAAGGGACCGGCGTTGGCAGCGGCGTGCGCGACGGCCTCGTTCGCATCGTCCAGGCGGAACTCCGCGACCGCCCAATGACGCAAGTCCAGAAGCCCGGACCGCGCCAGCGCGATCAGGCGGGTGTTGGCCGCGGCCGGGTACATCCACTGCCCGATGATCGTGATGCAGTTCCGCATGATCCACGGGTAGGGCAGCGCCAGGTCGTCGCCTCCGAGCATGCCGACGCCGCCCATCAGCACGACCCGGCCGTACTCCCGCACCGCCATGGCGGCGGCCCGCACCGGCACCGTGCCGGCGGAGGGCGGCAGCAGGTCCAGCACGCAGTCGATCGGGCCGGGCGCCGTCCGCTTCATCCGTTCACGGTCCTCCGCCTCGTTTCCGGTGAGCGTCACGGGCCGCACCCGAGGGCCGAAGCGGCGGGCAAGGTCCGCCAGCACCGCCTCGTTCCGGCCCGACGCCACGACGCAGCCCGCCCCCA
>CAXTUO010000904.1:0-2051 GCA_964247175.1 uncultured Acetobacteraceae bacterium
CCGGCTGGCTGAACTCGTCGCCGTGCCCAGCACGTCGCAGGACCCCGGCCACGACGCGGACCTGGCACGTTACCTCCAAGGGCATATCCGGCCGTGGCTCGAGCGCATGGGCTTCACGGCCGAGCTGCATGCGAACCCCGTGCCGGGTTTCGGCCCCATCCTGCTTGCCGAGCGGATCGAGGGCGCCGGGCCGACGGTGCTGACCTACGGCCATGGCGACACCGTGCGCGGGCTGGAGGACCAGTGGCGCCCGGGACTTGATCCCTGGGCGCTGACGAAACAGGGCGACCGCTGGTACGGCCGCGGCTCCGCCGACAACAAGGGCCAGCACGCAATCAACCTGGTGGCGCTGGAGGCTGTGCTGGCGGAGCGTGAAGGCCGTCTCGGCTTCAACCTCAGGCTGATCCTGGAAACAGCGGAGGAGCGCGGCAGCCAGGGCCTGCGCGCGTTCGTGGCCCAGCACCGCGACCGGCTCGCCGCCGACGTGCTGATCGCCAGCGATGGCCCGCGGGTGAGCGCGGCGACGCCCACCGTCTCTACGGGCACGCGCGGCACGTTCCATTTCGACCTGGTGCTCGACCTGCGCCCGGGCGGGGTGCATTCCGGCAACTGGGGCGGCATGACCACCGACCCGGCCATCGTCCTGTCCCATGCCATCGCCAGCATCGCCGACCGCCACGGCCGCATCCTGGTGCGCGACTGGCTGCCGCCCGCGATGCCCCCCAGCGTGCGAAACGCGCTGCGCGGCTGCGAGCTGGTGGCGGAGGGGGAGGCCGCGGCCATCGACCCCGATTGGGGCGAGCCTGGGCTGTCGGCGGCGGAGAAGATCTACGGCTGGAACAGCTTCATCGTGCTGGCGCTGCTGTCCGGCCGCCCGGAGAACCCGGTGAACGCCGTTGCTCCCAATGCCCGCGCGAGCTGCCAGATCCGCACACCGTGGACACCGACCCGGCGACGTTCGAAGGCGCCCTGCGCCGCCACTTGGACGCCGCCGGCTTCCCCGAGGTGGCGATCACCGCGCCCGGCGTCCGCATGCCCGCGAGCCGCACCGACCCGGCCAACCCCTGGGTGCGCTGGGCCGTTGCCAGCATGGCGGACACGCTCGGCCGTCCCGTGCAGTTGATTCCCAACAGCGGCGGCGGCCTGCCGGGGGACGTGTTCGTCGATCACCTCGGCACGCCGCTGGTTTGGGTGCCGCACAGCTACAACGGCTGCAAGCAGCATGGCCCCGACGAGCACCTGCTGGCCGCGCCGGCGCGGGAAGGCATCGCGGCCTTTGCCGGGCTGTGGTGGGACTTGGGGGAGGGCGGGACGCCGTGACCCGGGCTTGGTGGGCGCGACAGGGATTGAACCTGTGACCCTTCGCGTGTGAAGCGAATGCTCTACCGCTGAGCTACGCGCCCAAGCCTTTGCCGGGGTTGCAAGGGCTGGCTGTGTAAGGGCCGGGTCCCGCCGGTGTCAAGTTGCGGCAGCGTTGATTAAGCCCGACAGTGCCGGAATGAGGTATCCCGCCGCGGCCCTGCTCCTGCTTTACCTTTGCCCGGCGGCCCGCGCGCAACCGGTCAGCGCGCATTACGCCGCCTACTCCACCGGGCTGAACGTATTGAGCCTGAACGCAGAATTCGCCATCGGTCCGCGCGACTACCGGGTGCACCTGACCTACCACACCGCCGGCACGGTTGGCGTGCTGCTCCGGGCGGAGCAGGACACCACGGTCGAGGGCACTTTCAACGGCGACCATCCCGTGCCCCGGCGCTTCTACAGCTTCGGCCATTTCCGCGGGCGCCCCCGCGTCACCCAGATCGACTATCCCAAGGGCCAGCCGGAAATCCGCACTTTGACCCCGCCCAACGAGGAGGAGCGTGAGCAGGTCGCCCCCGCGGACCAGGCCGGCACGGTCGACAGCTTGAGCGCCATGGCGCAACTGGTGCGCCAGGTGAACGCGACCGGCCGGTGCGAGGGGCATTCCCGAACCTACGACGGACGCCGGCTGGCCGAGCTGACCGCGCGCACCGCCGGGCGCGAGGTGCTGGAGCAGACGAGCCGCTCCA
>CAXTUO010000905.1:0-2050 GCA_964247175.1 uncultured Acetobacteraceae bacterium
GGGGAGCGGCGCATCGAGGCTGCGGGCGGCCCGCTGCTGCTCAGCGTGTTCGAGGATGGGGTGCCCCCGGTGTTCCGCCTGCGCCGGGAGGACGGCGCGCCCTTGCCGGCCGCCTCGGCCACCGTGGAAACGCTCCGGCCGGACGGCGCGCGGCAGGTGTTCGCGATGGTTGGCCATGGCGCCGTCCTTGAATCGGCCGAGCCGATCCCCGAGCCGCACAGCTTCGTCGCGCGGGTCAAAATGGCCGGCGCAAGCTACCCGGTGGCGTTTGCCGAGCACGCGCCTGCGCACGGCGCGCTGCACCGGGACAACAACATGCGCGCCGCGGTGGTCCACGTGGTCGCGGACGCCGCGGTGTCGGTCCTGGTCATCGCCGGGCTGCTGCTGGCGCGGGCGTTCGGCTGGCTGTGGATGGACCCGCTGGCGGGCCTCGTCGGCGCGGGCGTCATCGCATCCTGGGCGTATGGGCTGGTGCGCGACACCGGCGCCATCCTGCTCGACATGACCCCCGACCGCCACACGGCGGACGGCGTGCGGGCAGCCATCGAGGCCGAGGGCGACCATTTGACCGACCTGCATGTTTGGCGGCTAGGGCCGGGCCACCTCGGCGCCATCGTTTCCGTGGCGACGGTGCACGGACGGGATGCGAGGTTCTACCGCGAGCGCCTGACCCAGTTCCGTGCGCTGTCCCACCTCACGGTCGAGGTGGAGCATGGCGGCTAGGCATCATTCTGCGGAGTGTGCTTACACGCAGCAGGCAAAATGATGCGTCCTCAACGACTCCTAAGCAGGCATTCTCGCGGAAACCCGTAGGGTTTGCCGCTGGGGCGCAAGCTACGAATGCCTGCTTAGGTCCGGAAAGCCCGCCAGCGCCGTCCACGCGAAGCAGGAGCGACGCCGAGTCTTGCAGTCGTTTCGAGACAATATCTTGACGACATAAGTTCGTTTGTGTACAATAATTCTCGTATTTCAGTCATAATTGGATTTCGTCCATGCTGTCCTCGGTAGCGAACCCTACGCGGTCTGTCGGGGCAAGCGGCAACCAGTCCATCGACGGCATTGTCCAAGGCACCGCCTGGACGGCTACGACGCTTGATTTCAGCTTTCCCACCTCCTCCGCCTTGGAAGCCAGCGACGCAGAAGCGGCGCAGGACTTCCGCAGCGTTTCCCCGGCCCAGCACGCCGTCGCGGACTGCACGCTGACCGGCGCCACCGCCGTGCCGGGCTATGCTTCCACGAGCCTCGGCGCGGTGTCGTCGTTCACCAACGAGACATTCACCGATACGGGCACGGGCGCCGCGTCGATCATGCTGGCGTCGTCCAGCGTCCCCGCCACGTCGCAAACCTATGTGCCGAGCACCGCCGTCCAAAGCGGCGATGTCTGGTTCGGCCAGGCGTTCGACGGCGATCCCACCCTGGACCTCCGTACCCCCGTCCGCGGCAACTACGCTTATTTCAGCATCGTCCATGAGCTGGGCCACGCGCTCGGCCTCAAGCACGGCAACGAGACCGGCGGGGTGGCCAACGAAACCCTCCCGGCCGCCACCGACGACGTTGAGTACAGCCTCATGACCTATGCGAGCTACGTCGGCTCGCCAGGCGAATACGACACTTGCGGGCCGGACAGCCATCCGCAAACCTACATGATGGATGACATCGCCGCGCTGCAACACCTTTACGGCGCGAACTTCTCGGTGACGGGTCCCACGACATACCGCTGGGACCCGGCGACCGGCGAAACCTTTATCAACGGCGTCAGCCAGGGCACCCCTAGCGGCAACAAGGTGTTCCAGACGATCTGGAACGGCGACGGCAAGGAAGCCACTTACGACTTCTCCCGGTACTCCTCCGGCGTGCAGGTCAACCTGAACCCAGGCGCGTTTTCGGTCACGTCGATGGCGCAGCTTGCCGACCTCGGGGCCGGGCACTCCGCCCAGGGCAACATCTACAACGCGCTGCAATTCCAGGACGACCCGCGCTCCCTGATTGCGAATGCGTTTGGCGGCAACGGAAACGACGTCCTCACCGGCAACGCCGCCGACAACCTTCT
>CAXTUO010000906.1:0-2045 GCA_964247175.1 uncultured Acetobacteraceae bacterium
GCGCCGCAGCGCGTCCCCCGTCTGCCCTGTCGCCAGCTCCCGCGTGGCGTCCCGCTGCCACTCGCTCCGCTGCCGCCGCACCGCGCCGATCTCCACGGCCCCGTGCCGCTCCGCCAAGGCCCGGAACGCCGCCCCGGCCTCGATGGCCTGCAACTGCTCCTGGTCGCCGACCAGGACCACCTTGGCCCCGGCATCCCGCGCATGGGACAGCACCCGCTCCATCTGCCGGCTGCCCACCATCCCCGCCTCGTCCACAACCAGCACGTCTCGGCTGGTCAGCTCGTCCCGGCCCTCTTTCCACCCCCATTCCAGGCTCGCCAAGGTCCGGCTCTCGATCCCGCTGCCGCCCTCAAGCCCCTCGGCCGCGATGCCGGACAGCGCCGCCCCCCGCACCCGCAGGCCCGCCGCTTCCCACGCCTGCCGCGCAACGCCCAGCATCGCCGACTTGCCGGTGCCGGCGTAGCCTACTACCAGCGCCAGGTCGTGCTTGGACGCGACGTGGAACACCGCCGCCCGCTGCTCCGCCCCCAGGGCAAGCCCGCCCTCCTCGGCCAGCAGCACCGCACGGTGAACCTCCACCACCCCCACCCGGTGCGACACGGACCCGCCAAGCTCCGCCGCCGCGGCCTCCATCCGTTCCTCCGCCGCCACCATCTGCCGCGTGGTGAACCGGTCCAGCCCACGCCCGTCCTTGCCGACGAACCGCAGCTCCGGCGACGCCGCGACCTTCGCCAGAACCTCCGTGAACTGCTCCGTCCCATCCGTGTGCCGGTGCAGGAACCGCACCAGGTCGTGCTTGCCGAACGTCGAGTGCTGCCGCGTCAGCGCGTCCAGCGCCACCACGGGGTCGGCCGCGATCCGCTCCCCGTTCCGCCGCGCGATGCCGTCGTGCTCCGCCCTGCGCTCCGCGTCCTCGCCCCGCTCGGCCCGCCGCGCCCCCGCCGGACCCACCTTGTTCTGTGGCTCAAGCGGGATGCCCTGCTCGGCGTAGCTGCGGTGGTCAATGCGCGCGTCGTGCCCCAGCTCGGCAAGCCGCGCGTTCGCCATCTCCGCCCAACGCTCGCGCCAACCGCTCAACAATGCCCTATCGTTCCAGTCCCTTTCCTTCGGCCCGAACCCGTCGCCCTCTACCCGCCGCATGGTCAGCATGACGTGCGCGTGCGGCTGCGCCTCGCCGTTCGACCCCACGCCCTGATGCACGTTCAGGTCCGCCACCATGCCACGGCTCACGAACGCCTCCCGCACGAAGTCCTGCGCCAGCGCGACCGCCTCCGCCTGGCTCAGCTCCCGCGGCAACGCGATCTCGATCTCGCGCGCCAACTGGCTGTTGTGCTGCCGCTCCCGCGCCTCGACCTCGTTCCACAAGGTTTCGCGGTCCAGCCACCGCTCCGGCGCATCCTCCGGCAGCATGATCTCCGAATGCACCACGCCCGACTTGGCCGTGTAATCGTGGTCCAGGTCCAGCCGCTCGTCGTGCAGCTCCTCAGCAGCGCGGTAGGCCGCCGCCGCCACGACGCTGCGCCCCGTCGAGCGCCCGATCACCTTGGCGGAAAAGTGGTAGATCGCCATGCGTCCGCCGCCCGCCTCAGCCTGTGCTTGCTTCTGCCCGGCGGCGCTGCTGCCGTCGTCGCCACAGTTGCACGGCGGCTTGCATCGCAAAGGCCATTGGTGCGCAAATGACAAAGGCAATGGCTAAGGCAGTTAGCCGCGATCCCCAGGAGTCGCCGCTCACGCCGGGAATGTGGTCCATGAGCAGCGAGCAAGCCATGCCGCTGGAGCAGTACGACACGTTCTTGACCATGCGCGAGGCCTCGTTCCATCCTAGGCCAGCCTCCCCGGGCAGGCATGATGGATCGCTATGAGTGGATGGTTCTGGCATCGCCAGGCAAGCCTAGCCGCGTCGGCCCATGCCGCGCCACCCTTTTCAGCGCACGCCGCAACGCGGCGTATAAGCGCGCATTTCCTGATTGTCCTCCGCTGCGCTCCGGACGAAATGACGGGGTGCTCGCGTTCAGGCCAGGAATGGGCTAGGTTAGGGCAAGAAC
>CAXTUO010000907.1:0-2040 GCA_964247175.1 uncultured Acetobacteraceae bacterium
CGCACCTTCACCCGGCGGTTCAGCTCGCGGCCCACCGACCAACGGCTGGCAGGCTGCGTCTTCATCCGCACGCGCAGCACCCACGCCGTATCGACGAACTTCTCGACGCCCATGACATCCAGCTCCTCCAGCACCAGCGAGGCCCATTTCGGGTCGCGCCGCATCTCGGCCGCCAGGTCGCGCACCACCGGGATGACCTGGTCCGGCTCCTCGTTCAGGCCCACGCTGATGTCGAGCAGCGCGTAGCCGTAGTCGCGGGTCTGGTTGGTGACGGTCGTCACCGCGCTGAACGGGACGATGTGCACGGCGCCGTCCACCGCGCGCAGGCGGATGGTGCGGATCGACAGCGCCTCCACCGTGCCGGTCAGGCCGCCGAGCGTCACGATGTCGCCGACCTGCATCGTGTTCTCCAGCAGCAGGAACAGGCCGGTGATCAGGTCCCGCACCAGCGTCTGCGACCCGAAACCGACGGCGATGCCGATCACCCCGGCGCCGGCCAGCAGCGGCGCCACGTTGACGCCGAGCTCGCTCAGCACGACCAGCGCGACCACCAGCAGGATCGAGATCAGCAGCAGCGTGCGGAGCATCGGCAACAGCGTGCGCAGCCGCCCGGCGCGCGCCAGGTGCGCCTCCGCCGACAAGCGCGCGAGGTGCTGGGCGATCGCGGCGTTCGCGCCTTCCCACACCAGCACCGCGAGCACCACCGTGACGACGATCACCGTGACCGCCGACGCCACACGCCCGCCCAAACCGTTGCGCGCCAGCCAGTCCACCGGGCCGAGGTTCCACGCTTCCAGCAGCCCCAGCACGGTGGCGACGGCCAGCACGGCGGTGATCGCGGTGCGCAGCACGGGCTGGTAGAACACGGCGCGCTCCGCCAGTCCCGGATGTCGGGCCAGCAGCGTCGGGTTGAAACGCAGCGCACGGTCGAGGCCGCCGATCAGCATGACCATGGCCAGCCGGGACGCCGCCAGGACGGCAACGGTGACAAGGCAGAAGTGGATGAGCCGCACGTAGCCGTTGCGCAGCTCCGCCGCCCAAACCAGCCAAAGTGCGGCCAGGAAGAACACGGCGAGCAGGTGCCAGATGTCGGCCAAACGGTTCAGCAGCGACGCCCAAACGCCCTCCGTGTTCGACAGCGCGCGGATCGAGGCCGCCACATGCGACCGGGATTGCAGCACAGCCACGATCAGGAAGCCGTGCATGACCAGCGCGAACAGCTTGAGCAGCGCGTCGTGCGCGGTCTGGTACATGCCGAACAGCAGCCCGACCTCCGCCAGCACGTAGCCGGTGACGCCCACGGCGAGGACCCGGCGTATCCACCGGGTGAGGAACCCCGCCGCCCAATCCGAGATGTGCAGCAGCCGCAGCCGGGGCGCGGACGGGGACACCAGCATCGCCGTGACGCTCAGCGCCAACCGGCTGAGGACATAAGCGTCGAGCACCTCCTGGATGGCGAGCCGGGTGATCGCGGGTCCGCCAAGCTCGGTGCCGAGCAGCAGGACAACGGTTGCGCCAAAGGCGGCGATGGGCAGCAGGTCCAGCAGCAGGCGCCCGGCCAAGTACGGCAGCCGCCGCAGCGTGCCCACCGCGCGGCTGAGCTGACAGCTTTGCGCCGCCTCGATGTCGCCCGCCTCGGCCGCGGCCAGCCCGGATTCGGGCGGCGGCAAAGGAGCGTCAACCGCGTCCGCAGCGGGGGTCCACGCGCCCACGGCGACGCGCATCCGGCGCAGCAGGCGGATCACGGCGAGTTCCACGAGCAGCCCGCTCCCGATGATGACCGCGAGCCGCCACAGCGCGTCGAGCAGGCGGGCGCGGAAATCCGGGGTCTCGGCCTGGGTCTCGATCCAGCGCCACAGCAGCGGCAGGTCGTTCACCGAGTGGATCGCCGTGGCAAGCTGCGACCCCGTGGCGGCAATCGCGGTTGCGGTCTGGTCAACGACCTGGGCGCCCAGGCTGTCGGGCTTGAGCGGCAGGATCTGGCTCGGCGCGGCCGGGGCCGGGGCTGGGACGGCCGGGACCGCGGCAGGCGTGGCCGCG
>CAXTUO010000908.1:0-2034 GCA_964247175.1 uncultured Acetobacteraceae bacterium
ACGCGCCGTAACCAAGGCCGCAACGCAACTCGGCTCCCCTGGAATGGGCAAAGTCGAGGGCATCTGTGCCCGGAGTGTAGTGCTTGACTGGGGCGTGCCAGTTCGTCAGCTCTGCAGCCGGAACCGCATTGCGGCCACGCTGACTTGGAATCGCCTGGCGAGCTCATCGATGACGCCGTCGTCCTCCATGTCAATCTGACGCCCGGCGACTTGGGCGTCCAGCAGCGCCTGCGGGATGAGCAATTCGGAGGCAAAGGCGTTTGCCTCTATCTCGTGCGCGTCGGTCCCCATGGCGGAGACCGCGTCGCGCTTCAGCGAGCCTCTGTCGACGTGCACCACCTTTTCCAGCAGCGGCCGGTGCAACGTAACGTGGCCGAGTTCATGGGCCAGGGTGAACCTCTGGCGATTTGGATGGTGCTTCGCGTTGGCGGCGATGATCGGCACGCCCGCCTTGATGTGCGCCATGCCGGACAGGTCGCGCTCGAACGGTGCGAATCGGAAGTCCACGCCTAAGGCGTGGAGAATGCGCTCGATCGGAACGGGCGGAGCGGCCACCTCGAACCGGCGCACCAACTCGCGGGCAGCTTGCCGGGCCTTGTCCGGCTTAGCGCGTGGGGCGCGCAAGCGGCTCGTCGCGGGCGACGGCGACGCCGAGGACTGCCTCGATCTGGGTCCGGTCGGATTCTGTTACCTCCACGTCGTCCAGCCGCGGCGGCGCTGGCTCCTGGGCCGGGCCGATCGACGGAGGCGTGAGGTCGAGGATGCTCCCGAGCCGGAGGGCACTCGCGAGGCGGTAGAGGTGGTGCAGCAGCACTCCCTGCCGTCCGGCTTCGATGTTGGCAAGCGTCGCCCGGGTCAACCCGATTGAGGCGGCCACATCGGACTGCGTAAGGCCGAGTATCCTCCGTCGCGCGGCGACGGCCGTCCCAAGAGCTCGGTAGAGTTTTTCCTCTGACATGCGCGGATACAACGGCATCCCGATCCGATGTCAACAAGAACGGAGATTGACAACTACACACACAGTTTTTAACTAGGTGTGTATGATTATCATCGTGTTTTGCCAGAGATTTCGGCACGGTCCGCAGCCGTACCGCCCGACCCGCATCGCCAGCCCTGCCGACTTCTTGGCGAAGCGAACCCGCCGACCTTCAGGGGTGGGCGGGGTTGGTGGCTCGTTGCGGCCGTCGGACCGGGTCGGAGGACGGTCGCCATGAGGCCGATGACCAGGGAGCAGATCGTCAAGCGTCATGCCGAGGGCTTCGGATGCGGCGAGGGCGTCGGCTACCGGAGTTGGCTCCAGGCCCACAGCTTCTCGTCCCGCGGCGTTACGACGCGCATGAATGGCCGGATCGTGCGGCGCCAATACGTCTTCTTCAGCGTTCTCGAGCGGGAGGTCTTCCTCGTGGCCCAGCGCATGCCCAGGGTGACGGACATCCGCGAGCAGGTTCCCCTCTGGCCGCTGGAGGAGACAGAAGCGCTCGCGAAGAGCATCGGCGTTAAACATCCAGCCGTCGCCGGCAATCCCGTACTGATGACCACGGATATCGTCCTCACGAGAAACTGCCCCGAGGGCGTCCGCTTGGAGGTGATCTCCTGCAAGCCCAGCGGCGAACTCGGCGGATCGCGCGTTCTGGAGAAATTGGAGATCGAGCGGCGGTATTGGGCGGAACACGGAGCGTCGTGGGCCATCGTCACGGAACGCGACGTGCCGCGCGGCCTGGCCACGAACCTTGAGTGGATCGACGAGCATTTCGACCTCTGCACGGGAACGGTCGCGCCGGAGGCGGTCGAACCCTGCATCCATCTCTTGCGCGAGATTGCACGGTCCTCGCCGCAGCTTGCTCTCTGCGACCTGTGCCTCGTCGCGGACCGGAGGCTTGGCTTCCTGCCCGGAACGTGCCTGACGGTGTTTCGGCACGCGGTGGCCCGAGGTATCTGGCGGGTGCCGCTCGACGTGCTCATCGACCCGTCAAAGCCGCTCCCGAATCGACCTCTGGCATGATCCCGGTGGAGCCAGGCCTGTCACCTGCCGTG
>CAXTUO010000909.1:0-2033 GCA_964247175.1 uncultured Acetobacteraceae bacterium
CTTCATGCCGTCTTGGCCCGGCGCAGGAAGAACGCGCCGACCTGCGTGGTGATCTGGTCCGCGAGCGCCGCCGCGACCCGGCGGATCACCACCTCGCTTTCCAGGTCGGCCGCGAAATACTGCTGGTTGAGGATGTTGTAGCCGTCAAGGATGCGGCTGGTGCCCTGGGCGAGCACGGCATGGTCCAGCGACAGCACCCTCAAGGCCCACGGCGCCGACCCGACCAGGCGCACGCGGGAAGACGAGCTGTCGCGCTGGATCGCGATCGGGTCGGCGCTGACCGAAATATAGGCGACCAGCTCATACCGCTTGGCCGTCCCGGTCCCCGTCCCCTCGAACCGTTGCTGAAGCTCCTGCCGCAGCAGTTGGCCCGGCCGCTCGGCGGCAACGGGGACGTAGATCGCCGCCATCTCCGCCGCGGCCGGGCCGGGCGCCCCGGAGGACGCCGGCATGTAAAGCGGGCGGAACCCGCACCCGGCCAGCGCCGCCCCGCCGCCCAGCAGCACGGTTCGCCGGGCCAGATGCCGCGCGCCCGCCACCCCCCTACCCCGCCACCACGAAATTCACGATCCGGTCCGGCACGTGGACGCGCTTCACCACCCGGCGCCCGTCCAGCGCGCGCCGCACGTTCGGGTCCGCCTCCGCCGCCTGGAACGCCGCCGCCGCGTCCGCGCCCGGCGGCAGCGCCACCGTCGCGCGCAGCTTGCCCATCACCTGCACCGCAAGCGTCACCGTTTCCACCGCCAGGAGGTCCGGGTCCGCCTCCGGCCAGGGCAGGTCGCACACCAAGGACGAGCGTTCGGGATCGAGCATCCATCCCATCTCCTCCGCCAGATGCGGGGCCATGGGCGCAAGCAGCCGGGCCATGGTGGTGACGGCCTCATGCCGCGCCCAGGCCAGGCCGTCCTCCGCGCCGGCGCGCTCCGCCTCGCCCAGCGCCGAGGCAAGCTCATACAGCCGGGCGACGGCGAGGTTGAAGGCGAAGGTCTCCAGCGCCTCCGTCACCGCCGCGATCGTGCGGTGGGTGGCGCGGCGCAGCGCCGCCGCAGCCGGCCCCATGTCCGGCATCGCCAGCGGGCAAGGCACCCGCGCCACGGCCGACGCCAGGCGGTGCGCCCGCTGGATGAAGCGCGACGCGCCGGCGACCCCGCTTTCCGTCCACTCGATGTCCCGGTCCGGCGGGTTGTCCGACAGGATGAACCAGCGCGCGGTGTCCGCGCCGAACCGGGCAATGATGGCCGCGGGATCGACCGTGTTGCGCTTCGACTTCGACATCGCCTCGATCCGCCCCACCGTCACCGGCTCCTGCGTTTCGGCGTGCCGGGCGGTGCCGTCCGGCTGGCGCTCCACCTCCTCCGGATACAGCCAGCGCCCGTCGGCGCCCTTGTAGCTTTCGTGCGTGACCATGCCCTGGGTGAACAGCCCGGCGAACGGCTCGTCCAGCCCGACGCTGCCCGTCCTGTGCATGGCGCGGACGAAGAAGCGCGAGTAGAGCAGGTGCAGGATCGCATGCTCGATCCCGCCGATGTACTGGTCCACCGGCAACCAGTGGTCCGCTGCTTGCCGCGCGACGGGCACGGGGGCGCCGGGGCTGCAGAAACGGGCGAAATACCAGGAGCTGTCCACGAAGGTGTCGCAGGTGTCGGTTTCCCGCACAGCGGCGGCGCCGCAGCGCGGGCAGGCCACGTGCTTCCAAGTCGGATGGTGGTCAAGCGGGTTGCCCGGCCGGTCGAAGCGCACGTCCTCCGGCAGCTTCACCGGCAGGTCAGCATCCGGCACCGGAACCACACCGCAGGCATCACAATGGATCACCGGGATCGGGCAGCCCCAATAACGCTGACGGCTCACGCCCCAGTCCCGCATGCGCCAGTTCACCACCCCCGTCCCGGCCCCGGCCCGCTCCAGCGCCTTAATGGCTGCCCGCCGGGCCGCATCGGCGTCGAGGCCGTCCAGGAACCCCGAGTTGATCATCGTCCCAGGCCCGTCGTAAGCGGCGTCGCCCACGGCGAAGCCCTCCGCCGCCTCGCCCGGCG
>CAXTUO010000910.1:0-2032 GCA_964247175.1 uncultured Acetobacteraceae bacterium
TGGGACGCCTATGCCCGCTTGTCGGACCCGCCGCCCGCGGCGGCGCCGCTGCGCGCCCGCGCCGCGCCCTTGCCCGACCCGGCCTCCATCCCGCCGCGCGAATGGCTGCTCGGCACCCGCCTGGTGCGCCGCTTCGTGAGCCTGCTCGTGGCGCCCGGCGGCGTCGGCAAGTCCGCGCTGGCCTTGGCGTCGGCCGCCAGCCTCGCGGCCGGGCGCAACATCCTGGATGAGCACGTCCACCACAGCGTCCCCGCCTGGGTGCTGAACCTGGAGGACCCGGCCGACGAGCTGCACCGCCGCCTTGCCGCGCTCATGCGCCTGCACGGCATCGCGGACGCGGAACTGCAAGGCCGCCTGTTCCTGCACCACGGGCGGGAGCGCCGGGTGGTGCTGGCGCAGCAGGACGGCTTCGGCCCCGTGGCCTATCCCGACCGGAACGCGATCCGGGAGGAAGCCCGCGCCCACGGCATCGGCCTGATCGTGGTGGACCCTTTCGTGAAGTCGCACGCGCTGTCCGAGAACGACAACGGCCAGATGGACGCCGCCGCCACCGCCTGGGCGGAGGTCGCGGACGGAACCGGCGCCGCCGTGCTGCTGGTGCACCACACCCGCAAAGGGGGCGCGAACGGCCCGGAGCTTTCGGCGGAGGCCGCGCGCGGCGCGAAATCCCTCACCGACGCCGCCCGCAGCGCCGGCATCCTGTCCGCCATGACGGCCGTGGAAGCCGAGCAGCTCGGCGTCGCCCCCGCCGACCGCTGGCGGCACGTGCGGCTGGACGACGCCAAGGCGAACCTGGCGCCGCTCGCCGCCGCGCGCTGGTTCCGCTTGGCGACCGTGGGCCTGGGCAACGCGACGCCCGCTTATCCCCACGGCGACCAGGTGGCCGCCATCGAGCCGTGGCGCCCGGCCAGCCCTTGGGCCGCGCACTCTCCGTCCGAGCTGAACCAGGTCTTGGACCAGATCGCGGCCGGACCCGGCGACGGCTTCCTGTATGCGCCCAACCGCCGCGGGCGCGTGCAGTCGCGCTGGGCCGGGGCCGTGCTGATGCAGCGCCTCGGCGTGAACGAGGCGCAGGCGGCTTCCATGGTGGAAACCTGGCTCCGCTCCGGCCTGCTGTTCCTCAAGAACTACCGCGACCTGGACCAGCGCCGCTGGCGCGCCGGCGTCGCGGTGGACGACCGCCGCCGCCCCACCATCCCCGACCCGAAGGAGAGCGCCCCATGAGCCAAGCATTCGACGCGCGACTTGATGCGGCAATTGATGCAGCCGCCGCCGCCGGGGTCCGGCGACTTGATGCGGGATTTGATGCGCGCCGTCCCGGCATGGCGCCTGGTGCGTCAATTCCCCCGGTGAAACCGGGGGGAATTGATGCACCGGGCGCCCATTCGCGGGGGTTTCACCGGCGAATTGATGCACGTCCTGATGCGCGAATTGATGCGGGAGGCCGCGTGCGAATTGATGCGCGTCCTGATGCGCGACTTGATGCACCCAACCCCCACACCCCGGACGGCGCCCCGGCGACGCCCGAGTTCGTGCGGGCCTGTCTGGAGGAAGCCGGCCTCACCCTCATGGCGCTGCCCCACGCCGGCCCCACCACCCGGCTGCGGCAGGGCGGGCTGGAATGGGTGCGGGACGCGGCTGCCGCCTACCCGCCGGAGCGCACGGTGATCCGCCCGGCGGTGCCGTCCGGCGCGGCGATCGACCGCATGGACCGGGTGCTCGCCTGGATTCCCCGCATTCCGCCCGACAAGTTCGTGCTGCGCCGGGTGGTGGGCGCGCGCTGCCTCCTGTCGCCGCTCACGGGCCGGCACCTGTTCACCTGGCGGCGGCTCGCGGCCGCGGTGGGCGCCGACCACAAGGCGGTGCAGCGCTGGCACGCCCAGGGACTGGCGCTGATCGCCGGCTCGCTGAACGCGCGCTGAGGGAGGGCACGGCGATGCGGCTCAACCTCCGGGAACTGGCGGAGCGGCTCGCGTCCGTGCGGGCGGAGGAGGTCATGGCCCGGGCGCTGGCCGCGCAGGCGGAGCGGGTG
>CAXTUO010000911.1:0-2028 GCA_964247175.1 uncultured Acetobacteraceae bacterium
GGTGCCGTGCTGCGTGCACTCGCGGTAAGGCTGGCCGAGCCCGATTGCGGCCCATAGATGGTCAATCGCGCCGTCGAACACCACGACGTAGTAGGCCATGTTCATATGGCCGTTCTCGTCGATCCATTCGGGGCGGACTGTCGCGGCGTGGCCGGTGAACGGGGCGGGGATGCCGCCCCGTTCGATGGGCGTCATGCGTCAGGCGTTGTCGTCGAACCCGCCGCCGCCGTCGAAGCCGCCGGAGTCAAAGCCGCCCCCACCGCCGTCAAAGCCGCCGGGATCGCTGCTTTGATCGTAGCTGGCCTGTTGCGTGGGGTCGTTGAACCCGGACCCGTCGTCGTAGCTCACAGGCTGCCCGCCGCCGGCGAAGGGGTCGGCGCTGGCGTCCTGTGTGTAGCCCGCGGTCGGGTCCGTGCCGGCGCCGTCAAAGGCAGTCGTAGAGGCGCCGCCGAGCATGCCCTCCCCCATGCCGCCGCCATGCCCGCTGAAAGCACCCATCAGGGCGTTGCCGACGAACATGCCGCCAGCGACGCCCGCGGCCGTGGTCAGCGCCGAACCGAGGAAACCCGATCCGCCGCGTTGCTGGAACATGCCGGGCTGGTAGTTGGGCGGATACTGCGGCTGGGGCGGCGGCGAGGTCGGCTGGAACGGCTGGCCGCCGTAGCCGGGCTGGCCGCCAAAGCCGCCGCGTCCCTGCTGCTGCCCCTGGCCGGCACCACCGCCACCGAACAGGCTGCTGAAAAAGCCCTTCTGCTGCTGCGGCGCGGCCTGCTGCGCCGCGTGCTGGGTTTGCTGCAACTCCCACTCCAGGCGGCGTATGCGGTTCTGCGCTTCGGCAAACGCCGCTTCCTGCACCAGCGCAGTCTGCGTGATGCGGTAGCGCGCTTCCGGATACTGCTGGAACTGCTGGGCGATGAAGGCGTCGGCGTCGCGGTCGATGGGCGGCAAGGCCGGCTGCGACTGCGGCACGCTGCCGCCTGGTCCGCCGAGGAAACCGCCGCCCTGGGGCGCCCCGGCGACCCTGGCGATGAACCGGGCAATAAGATCGCGTTCTTCGTTCGTCATGAGACCGTCCGCGCGTTTGTTGCAAGGATCGAGTTGGCCCGCGCCCAACTCTGGTTCAAGTGGCGGGGTTCAGGTGGCCAGCCGCAGGCGCCGCCATTCGATGGCCGGGCAGCGGTTCTCGACCACCTGCAAGCCCGCCGCCCGGCCCGCGGCGACGGCGGCGGGATCGCGCACCCCAAGCTGCAGCCACACCGTGCGGGCGCCGAGCCGGATCGCGTCCGCCATGACCGGCCCGACTTGGTCCGAGACGCGGAACACGTCCACCATGTCGAGCGGCCCAGCCTCCTCCAGCGTTGCCACCACGGGCCGCCCGTGCAGCGTCTGGCCGGCGAGGCCGGGGTTCACCCCCACGACATCGAAGCCGCGGGCCACCAGGAAAGCCATGACGCCGTGGCTAGGGCGCTCCGGCTTGCCAGACGCGCCGACTACGGCGATGCGGCGGGTGGTGGTCAGGATGCGCTGGATCGGATCGGTCATGGAGGCATCAACGCGCGACGGCGGCCCTGGCTGCTTCCTTTAAAGCGGCGGCATCATTATGGTGCGCCGCAACGCAAAGGCGCCCAGGACCGTTACCGGATCACCATGACCGCATCGCCGCCCAGCTTCCAGGACATCATCCTGCGCTTCCATGCTTTCTGGGCGCGGCAGGGCTGCGTGATCCTGCAGCCTTACGATGTGGAGATGGGTGCCGGCACCTTCCACCCGGCCACCACGCTCCGCGCGCTCGGTTCCCGTCCCTGGCGGGCCGCCTATGTGCAGCCGAGCCGCCGGCCGACCGATGGGCGCTATGGGCAAAACCCGAACCGGCTCGGCCATTACTATCAATACCAGGTGATCCTGAAGCCCAGCCCGGCCGACTGCCAAACCCTGCTGCTCGACAGCTACCGCGCCATCGGCCTCGACTCGCTGCTGCACGACGTGCGCTTCGTTGAGGACGACTGGGAAAGCCCGACGCTCGGCGCC
>CAXTUO010000912.1:0-2025 GCA_964247175.1 uncultured Acetobacteraceae bacterium
GGGCCGGCTTGGCCCAAGGCCAGGGTTCAGCGTGGAGAGGGGATCGAGGCGTCCCGACGCAGGCCAGAGAACCTCCGCTTGCAAGGTGTGACCAGGCTCTACCACCCGTTCACCCGGTCCCACACCGCGACAACCTCGTCCCCGCCATCGACGACGTGGTAGCGGTCGTGGGCGGCAGCAGTCATGCAGGCGTGGTTGGGGGCGATGCGGACCAGGCCGCCGATGGGCAGCGGCGGAAACGGCTGGGCGGGATCGAGGGCGACCACGCCATGCTCCTGGTAGGCGCTTGCGACCGTCGCATGTCCGTAGGCGCGCGTGCCGTCAGCCGCAAGAAGCAGGCCGAACCCGTGGTCGACCGGGCCGGCCTCGGTGCTGCGGTCCTTCGACAGCGCGAGGCCGCCGGCGTCGACCAGGATGCGGTGCTCGGCGACGCGGCGGCCGATGACGCTGGCCAGCACGGTGACGGCGATGTCGTCCAGCCCATGGGTGTGGATGCCGGCCTGGAACAGGTCGCCGAACATGTAGACGCCGGCGCGCAGCTCCGTCACGCCGCCCAGGTGCCGCGCGTGCCGGGCGGTGGGCGAGCTGCCCATCGACACGATGCCGACCCTGTGCCTGGCGGCGCGCAGCCGCTCGGCGGCAGCGGCGACGGCGGCGCGTTCGGCCTCGGCGATGGCCGCCATGTCGTCCACCGTGCGCCCGGCATAGCTGTGCCCGGCGTGGGTCATGACCCCGGCCAAGCAGGGACCGAGAGCATCAGCGACGGCCAGCAGGCGTGCGTCGGCGGTCACCATGCCGCCGCGGTGTTCCCCGCTGTCGACTTCGACCAGGGTGCGGATCGGGACCGGATGGGCGGCGATGGCGCGGGCCGCCTCGGGGTCGTCGGTAATGATCGCGACGTCGGCGCCGGCGGCGTTCAGCGCCGCGACCCGGCCGAGCTTTTGCGGCGTGATCCCGACGGCGTAGATCATGTCCCGCAGCCCGGCGCGGGCGAAATACTCGGCCTCGGCCAGGGTCGAGACGGTGATGCCCTGGGCACCCGCATCCAGCGTCATGCGGGCAGCCTCGATGCACTTCGCGGTTTTCATGTGCGGGCGCAGCGCGATGCCGTGCCCGGCCACGTCGGCAGCCATAGTGCGGATGTTGCGCGCGAGGATGCCTCGGTCGAGCACAAGGCAGGGTGTGGCGAGGTCGCGGAGCCTCATGGCCGGGTCACCTCCGTATCAGGCGGCAGCACCGGCCCGCGGCCGGCGCCCAGCGACACTCCCTGCCTCACCGTCTGCGCGTCTACGGCCAAGTCCGGGTCCCGGAGCAGGCCGAATACGGCGCTGCCGGCGTTGCTGGCTTGCAAGCGACATCCTTTCGCGATTGCCCTCGCTTCGCATGCACTTGCCGGCCTACGCGCGTCAACCCGCAGGTGGCATCCGGCGGAAAGACACGGGACAGGCCTGGCGAGTTCGACGGCACTGATGCACGCTGTTCTTCAACCGAACCCAAGAGTTCGGCACAGGGAGGCTTCAGCATGAGACGCCGCACATTCCTGGCTTCGGCTGCCGCTGCCGGGCTGGCCATGCCATCCATCGCCGGGGCTGCGGGCGCGAACACCTTGCGCTTCGTCCCGCAGACCGGCCTGTCGAACCTCGACCCGATCTGGACGACCATCGACGTGGTGCGCAACGCGAGCCTGCTGTTCTGGGACACCCTGTATGGCGTGGATCACACGCTCACCCCGCGGCCGCAGATGTGCGAAGGGCATGAGACCTCCCCCGACGGACTGAGCTGGACATTCACCTTGCGCCCCGGCCTGCGCTTCCACGACAACGAGCCCGTGCGCGCCGCGGACGCGGTGGCCAGCGTGAAGCGCTGGATGAAGCGCGACCTGATGGGGCAGCGCATCGAGGCGCGGCTGGACGCACTGGAGGTCCTGGACGACCGGCGCTTCCGCTTTCGGCTGAAGCAGACCTTCCCTAAGTGGTGCATCCGCTAAATGAGTATGACATTCGGCGCAGCAGCGATGCCGAGGCG
>CAXTUO010000913.1:0-2024 GCA_964247175.1 uncultured Acetobacteraceae bacterium
GCGGCGACCTTCTTGACCGCGGCGATGATGACCTCCGCGCCGACATAGCAGCAGATGGTGTAGTCGTCCGGGTGCTGCTTGAAGCGGGCGAAGTAGCGCTCGCTGAACTTGGCCGTCTTCGGGTCCTCGATCACGTGCGGGGCGGCGACCGTGGCATACCAGCCCTCGACCGCCGGGAACCCGGTGCCGTTCAGGAAGTCGGCGCTCTGCACGCCGTCGCCGCCCGCCTTGACGACATCGGGGATAATCTCGTAGGCCTGCTTGGCTAGCTTGACGCCGGCCTGCCCGACCCCGCCGTAATACAGGGCCTGCGGGCCCAGCGACTTGATCTTGGTCAAGATCGGCGCGTAGTCCGCGGCCTTGGGATCAAGCCGGTCGCGCCCGAGCAGCTTGATGCCCCGCTTCTCCGCCTGGGCCTGGAACGCATCCGCGAGGCCCACGCCGTAGGCGCCGGAGTCGTCGAGCACGAAGACCGACTTCACCTTCAGCGTGTCCACCATGTAGTTGGCCATGTTCGGCCCTTGGAACGCATCGGTCGCCACGGTGCGGAAGTAGATCGCCTTGCCGGCCGGCCGGTATTGCTGGGCGAACTTCGGGTCGGTCAGGTCGGGGTTGGTCGAGGACGGCGTGATGATCGCGAGGTTGCCCTGGCTCAGGATCGGCGCCATCGCCTTGCCCGCCCCTGACATCTGCGGGCCGAGCGCCGCCACGTACGCCTTGTCCGACACCATGGTGCGCGCGTTGGTCGCCGCCTGCGCCGGGTCGTATTGCCCGGCGGTGGCCGTGGCGTCGTCGAGCTTCACAAGCTGGAACGTGTAGCCCGGCACCGCCTTGGCGGCATTCGCCTCCTCGAAGGCGATCACCGCGCCGTTGCCGATCCGCCCGGCGTTCTCGGCATCGGCCCCGGTGAAAGATAGGTTCACGCCGACTTTGATCACCTTGTCGGCGGCCCGCGCGCCGCGCGAACCCGCCGCGGCGGTTACGGCGAGAACGGCCGCGGTCTGAATGGCGTTACGGCGTGAAATCATATCAGTTCGCTCCCTTGCTGGGACATGCCTCGACCCCGCCGCAACGGGCGGTGTCTAATTAAGAACATGCCATGCAAGGGAAGGGCCAGAACTTTCGTCAGGCCCCTGCCGGTCAGGCCATGCCCGGCTCAATCCGGAACCAGGCATTGCCGATTGTTGATGCAGCCCTCGCCAGGGCATTGTCCGCAGGGCGGCGCGGGCTACACTGTGCAGGCGTGTGAGGCATCAAAGGGAGCGGCGGATGGACAAGGGGCTGCGCAAGGGTCTCACGAGCTACGGCGACGCCGGGTTCTCGCTGTTCCTGCGCAAAGCGTTCATCAAGGCGATGGGCTACTCCGACGACGCGCTCGACCGCCCCATCGTCGGCATCACCAACACGGGCAGCGACTACAACCCGTGCCACGGCAACGCCGCCGCGCTGATCGAGGCGGCGAAGCGCGGGGTCATGCTGGCCGGCGCCATGCCCATGGTGTTCCCGACCATTTCGATCCACGAAAGCTTTGCCCACCCCACCTCCATGTTCCTGCGCAACCTGATGGCCATGGACACGGAGGAGATGATCCGCGCCCAGCCGATGGACGCGGCCGTCGTGATCGGCGGCTGCGACAAGACGCTGCCGGCGCAGATCATGGCGGCGGCCAGCGTGGACCTGCCGACCGTCGTGGTCCCCGTCGGCCCCATGGTCGTGGGCCACCACAAGGGCGAGGCGCTCGGCGCCTGCACCGACTGCCGCCGGCTGTGGAGCGCCCACCGCGCCGGCACGGTCGATGCTGCGGAGATCGAGGTGGTCGAAGGCCGGCTCGCCCCCTCCGTCGGCACCTGCATGGTGATGGGCACGGCGAGCACGATGGCCTGCGTCACCGAGGCGCTGGGGCTGGCCTTGCCGATGGCCGCCACCATCCCCGCGCCCCACGCCGAGCGCGTGCGCCTCGCCGAGGCCAGCGGGCGGCGCGCCGCCGAGATGGCCGTCGCAGGCACACCGCGCCCGAGCGAGCT
>CAXTUO010000914.1:0-2024 GCA_964247175.1 uncultured Acetobacteraceae bacterium
CATGGCGAAGTGGGTCTATCAGATGACCCCGCATGACGAGTGGGACTACGACGGCGTCAACGAGATGATCCTGGCCGACATCCCCGTGAAGGGGAAGATGACCAAGGCGCTCGTGCACTTCGACCGCAACGGCTTCGGCTACACGCTGAACCGCGAAACGGGCGAGCTGCTAGTGGCCGAGAAGTACGACCCGGCGGTGAACTGGGCCAGCCACGTCGATATGCAGACCGGCCGCCCGGAAGTCGTCGCGCAGTTCGCCCCAGGGCACAACGGCGAGGACAAGAACAGCCGCAACATCTGCCCGGCCGCCCTCGGCTCCAAGGACCAGCAGCCGGCCGCTTTCTCGCCGAAGACCGGGCTGTTCTACGTGCCGACCAACCACGTCTGCATGGATTACGAGCCGTTCAAGGTGTCCTACACCGCGGGCCAGCCCTATGTGGGCGCGACGCTCTCGATGTATCCGCCGAAGGGCGACAACAACCTGGGCAACTTCATCGCCTGGGACGCCGGCCAGGGTAAGATCGTCTGGTCCGACCCGGAGCCGTTCTCCGTCTGGTCCGGCGCTTTGGCGACGGCGGGCGACATCGTGTTCTACGGCACGCTTGACGGCTACCTGAAGGGCGTCGACATCAAGACCGGCAAGGAGCTTTACCGCTACAAGACTCCGTCCGGCATCATCGGCAACGTCAACACCTACACGCACAACGGCAAGCAGTACATCGCCGTGCTGTCGGGCGTGGGCGGCTGGGCCGGGATCGGCATGGCGGCCGGGCTGGGCAACGACACCGACGGCCTGGGCGCGGTCGGCGCCTACAAGCAGTTGTCCAACTACACGCAGTTGGGCGGCGTGTTGACCGTGTTCGGCATCGACTAAGCCGGCAACAGCAGATGCCTCCGGCCGCGGCACGCCCGCGGCCGGACAGGCTTCCGGAGAACATGGATGCGTTACAAATCACTGCTGGCCGTGGCGGCGCTGGTCGGCGCCGGGGTGGCGTTCGCGGTTGCCGGGTCGTCCGGCGCCCGTGCGGAGAACGACCCGGTTTACCAGGTCCAGGACGGCCGGGTGGACCAGCACACGTTCAACGGCTACCGCCGCTACGGCGAATCCTGCCTGCGCTGCCACGGCCCGGACGGCGCGGGCAGCTCCTACGCGCCGAGCCTGACCGAGTCGCTCAAGAAGATGTCCTACGAGGACTTCACCAACACCATCGTCAACGGGCGGCAGAACGTCACCAAGTCGCAGAACAACGTCATGCCGGCGTTCGGCACAACGGAAGACGTGGTGCTCTACCTCGACGACATCTACGGGTACTTGAAGGCCCGCTCGGACGACAAGCTGCCGCGCGGACGCCCGAAGCGCATCGGCGATGACAGCTGAGCGCACCGGCCCTGCCGCCCGGGTCCTGCCGCTCCTCGCCGTCATCGGCGCGCTGTTTGCCGCCGCTCCCGCGCTGGCCCAGCGCGCCGAGCTGATTTCCCGCACCGAGCTGCGGGTTTGCGCCGACCCGCACAACCTCCCGTTTTCCAACCAGGAGAAGGCAGGGTTCGAGAACAAGATCGCCGAGATCGTCGGCGCCGACCTCGGCTTGCCGGTCAGCTACGTGTGGTTCCCGCAAGTCACCAGCTTCGTGCGCAACACGTTGGGTGCCCATCAGTGCGACCTCATCATGGGCACCGTCAGCGGCGACGGGGCCGTGGACAGCACCAACCCGTACTACCACACCGGCTACATGCTCGTGACCCGCACGGCGGACGCCATCACGGCGCGGTCGGTGGGCGACCCGGCCCTGGCGTCCAAGCGGTTCGGCGTGATCGCCGCGACGCCGCCGACCGACCTGCTGCTGCGGCACAACCTGATGGGCCAGGTCCGCCCCTACTCGCTCCGCGTCGATACCAGGATCAGCAACCCGCCGCGCGCCATGCTGCAGGACCTGGTGGACGGGGTGATCGACGTGGCCCTGGTTTGGGGGCCGCCGGCGGGATACGCTATCACCCGGGAGCACCTGCCGCTCACGGCAACCTTC
>CAXTUO010000915.1:0-2020 GCA_964247175.1 uncultured Acetobacteraceae bacterium
TTGCGTGTCCCGTTCCCAATCCAGCGCCGCGTCCAGCCCGGCGGCAAGATATTGCTTGGTCAAGGCGACCGGCAAAGGCGCAGCGCCGTGGAACAGCGCGGCGCGGTCCAGGGCAGCTTGCAGCGCCGTGCCGGACGAGACGACGTGGTCCACCATGCCGATTGAGGCAGCCCGCCCGGCATCAGTTGGCTCACCGTAGAGCAAAACCTGCCGCGCCCGGCCTAGGCCGATCCGCGCCGGCAAGGTGTGCAGCAGGCCCAGGTCAGCAACCAGGCCGATCTTGCCAAACCCGGCAGCGAACCGCGCATCCTCGGCGGCCACCACGGTATCGCAGCACATTGCAACCGACAATCCGGCGCCGACGCACCAGCCCTCCACCGCGGCGATCACCGGCTTGCTGCCTTTGATCAACAATCGGACCAGCCGGTGCGTCAGGCGGAACCGCTCCCGTCCAGCGGCGAAGTCGCCTACGTCCATGCCGCTGACGTCCCCTCCGGCGCTGAAGGTCCCCCCGGCCCCGGTAATGACGATGGCGCGCAACGCCCGGTCCGCCTCGATGGCCTCCAGCGCCTCCACCAAGCGCTGCCGCATTGGCACAGCCAACGCGTTGCGCCGCTCAGGGTAGTTAAGCGTCAGGATGGCAGTCGCGCCCTCGCGGGCTTCACTCAGCATCGGCGGCCGCGGGTGCCAATCATGCGTGGTCTCCGAGTTCGATGACCGCATCGGCGGCATAGGCCCCCTCCCCGTTCGGCATTGCGAATACGGGGTTGAGGTCGATGGAGCGTAGCCGCGGCCCGGCCTGATGCGCGAACACCGACAAGCGGGACAGCATGGCCGCGAGGGCCGCGATGTCGGACGGCGGCCGACCGCGCGCGCCCAGCAGAACCGGAGCAGCGCGGAGCGAGCGGATCATGCGCTCCGCCACATCGGGGCCGAACGGGCAGCGATGCAGGGCCACGTCGCGCAGCACTTCGACGAAGATGCCGCCCAAGCCAAACATGGCGACGGGTCCGAACACCGGGTCGCGCTGGACGCCCAGGATGCACTCGACGCCGCCGCGGAGCTGCTTGGCAACAAGGACGCCCTCAAGCCGGGCCGCCGGCACGGCAGCCCTCGCGCGGTCGAGCAGGGTGGAGAAGCCGGCCCGCACGGCATCCGCCCCGCGCACACCCAGGATCACGCCGCCGATTTCCGACTTGTGGATGATATCGGGCGAGAGAACCTTGAGCACGACGGGGTAGCCGAAACGCTCGGCTGCGTCCACCGCGGCGTCCGGGGTGGCGCAGGCAGCCTCGGGCGCAGCGGGAATTCCAGCCTGCGCGAGGATGCGCTTGGCGGCGGCCTCGGACGGGTTGGTGGGCGGCAAGTCCACAGCAGGGACGGCCGGCGGCGGCAGGCCGGTCGTGTCGGCAAATGCCTCCCCGAACCGGCCCATGGCGTGGATGGCGACGGTGGCGCGGGTTGGGTCCTCGAACACGGTAAACCCGTCCGCCTCGTATTCGCGAATGCGCGCCGCGGGCGCCACGACCGACAGCACGAACAGCCGGTCCGGGTGCCGGGCCTTGGAGGCGTTCATCTGCTCGCGCAGCCTCGGCGCGATGCTGTCCGCCCCGCCGACCTGGGTGAAGAAGCCGAGCACGGAAGCGTAGCCGCCGTCCTCGATCATTGAGTCGGTGAAGCGGCCGATCAGGCTCATGTCGTTGAAGGCCTGCGCGGTGCAGTCCACGGGGTTGCGGGGGGCGGCGAAGGGCACCATGGCCTTGAGCCGCGCCTGCGCGTCCGCCGGCATCTCCGGCATCGGCAGGCCCAGCGCCGCGGCTGCATCCGAGATCAGCACGCCGGCGCCGCCGCTGATGGTGATGACGCCCAGCGTGTTGCGGACCGGGTAGATCCGCCGGGTCGCCGTCGTCGCGATGTCCAGCATCTCCTCGGTGGTGCGGGCGCGGACGACGCCGAACTCCGCCAGCACCGCGTCGGTCACGGAGTCATTGCCGGCGATAGATGCGGTGTGGGACTGCGC
>CAXTUO010000916.1:0-2010 GCA_964247175.1 uncultured Acetobacteraceae bacterium
CGCCAGGCGCCCGCGATGATCCGCACGGCTCAGGCCGGACCCGGCCTCGTCCGCGCCGGCCGCGCTGCACCAGGGGCCGCCTCCGGAAGCTGCTCGCGCAACACCTTGCCGGGCACCTCGTCCACCTCGCCGCGCCCGAGGTTGCCGAGCTGGAACGGGCCGTAGGCGACGCGGATCAGCCGGGTGACTTGCAGGCCCAGATGCGCCATCACCTTGCGCACCTCCCGGTTGCGCCCCTCCTTGAGCGCCACGCTCAGCCAGGCGTTGGTGCCGGTGCGGGCGTCGAGCATCGCCTCGATGGGGCCGTAGCGCACGCCCTCCACTGTGACGCCGCGGACCAGGGCGCCCAGCGCCCGGTTGTCGATCACGCCATACACGCGGACCCGGTAGCGGCGGGTCCAGCCGTTGTCCGGCAGCTCCAGCCGCCGGGCCAGCGCGCCGTCGTTGGTCAGCAGCAGCAGCCCCTCGCTGTTGAGGTCCAGCCGCCCGATGCTGACGACGCGCGGCAGCCCGGGCGGCAGCGTGTCGAACACGGTGGGCCGGTTCTGCGGGTCACGATGGGTGGTCACCAGCCCCTCGGGCTTGTGGTAGCGCCACAGCCGGGTCCGGTCGGGCGCATCGACCACGGCGCCCCGGACCTGCACGATGTCGTCCGGGTCCACGAAGGTCGCGGGGTGCGTCACCACGGCGCCGTTCACCGCAACGACCCCCTCGGCCAGCAGCTTCTCCGCGTCGCGCCGGCTGGCGACCCCGGCGCGGGCCAGCCATTTGGCGATGCGCTCGCCCCGGGCCGCGCCCGATCCAGCCGCGCCCTCCCCCGCGCCGCTCATCCCCCGGCGGCCGCGACCAGCGCGTCGAGGATGCGCTTGTCGCCGGAGTCGATCAGGAACTCCGGGTGCCATTGCACGCCCAGGCAGAAGCCGTAGCGCGGGTCCTCGATCCCCTCGATCACCCCGTCCGGCGCGGTGGCGTTCACCGTGGCCCAGCGCCCGGCGTCCCGCACCGCCTGGTGGTGGGCGGAGTTCACCTGCATGGTGGGCGCGCGGACGATGCGGTGCAGCAGGGTGCCCGGCACGATCTCAATGGTATGGCCGGGCTGGTCGCGCGGGTTGGGCTGCTCGTGCTGCATCGCGTCCGGCACGCTGTCCGGGATGTGCTGCAGCAAGGAGCCGCCGAGCGCCACGATCAGCAGTTGCTCGCCCCCGCAGATGCCCAGCACCGGCATGTCGCGGGCCAGCGCGCCGCGCACCAGCGCCAGCTCCGACGCGGTGCGGGTTTCCTTGAGGGTCACGGTGGCGTGCCGCTCCGTGTCGCCATACAGCGCCGGGTCCACGTCGAACGCCCCGCCGGTGACGACCAGGGCGTCGATGCGGTCGAGGTAGTTCGGCGCGAGGCCGGGGTCGTGCGGCAGCGCCACCGGCAGCCCGCCGCTGGCGGCGATGGCCTCGGCGTAGTTGGCGCGCAGCGCGTACCAGGGATATTTCGAGTAGCCGCCCGGCGGCTCCGCATCCAAGGTCACGCCGATAAGGGGTCTGATGCGTGCGGTCATGGCGCGTGACTAGACCCGCACGGGGATCGGGGGCAAGCAGGGCGGATGACCCCGATGGACTTGGCTCTCAAGCAGGCCCAAGCAGCGGCGGCGCGGGGCGAGGTTCCCGTGGGCGCGGCCGTGCTGGCGCCGGACGGCACCGTACTGGCCTGCGCCGGAAACCGGACGGAAGCCGATACGGACGCCAGTGCCCATGCCGAGATGCTGGCGCTCCGCGCCGCGGCGCGGCGGCTGGGCACGCCGCGCCTGACCGGCTGCGATTTGGTCGTGACGCTCGAACCCTGCCCGATGTGCGCCGCCGCCTTGTCGCATTTCCGCATCCGCCGCCTGGTGTTCGGCGCCTATGACACGAAGGGCGGCGGGGTGGAGCACGGGCCGCGGGTGTTCGAGGCACCAAGCTGCCTGCACCGGCCGGAGGTGGTGGGCGGGGTTCGGGAAACGGAGTGCGCGACGCTGCTGCG
>CAXTUO010000917.1:0-2009 GCA_964247175.1 uncultured Acetobacteraceae bacterium
GGACTTCGTGGCCGGCCAGGCCGACGACCTCCGCCTCCATCACGTCACCCGTACGCGGGTCCACCAGGCGGCACAGCTCGCCCACGGCGACGTTCGGCATGACAGCTCTGATCATCGTGCCCATGGCGCCGACGATGCGCCCCCGCACTGGCCGGGTGTCGAGCGAACCGGCCAGCGTGCGCAACCGCGCCATCGCCGCATCCACGTCGCCCGATGAGCGGACCGGGGCGGCGGTCATGACCCGGCTTGCTCCGCCCAACCGGCCGCGAGTCCTTGACGCAACGCACGAAGCTGCGCCTCCACGCCAAGTTCCACGTCGCCCAACTCACTGCTCAGCACGCAGCAGCCGTCGGCAAGGGCCGGATCCGGCTCGAGACGCACGGCGCCACCGCCGATGTCAAGCAGCAGCGCACGGAGCGGCTCCGCGCAGCCCGGCGCCACGCGGAGCGTAGCCGATGCTCCCAGGCGCAATTGCCCAAGCGCCTGCGACACCGCCGGGGCGATGAGCGCGCGAACGTCGAACGAGCCCAGGATGCGGGCCACCGCATCCGCAACCAGGCCGGGCAGCGCGGCCTCGATCAGATCGAGGCGGGCGGCTTCGGCCGCGGCGGCGCGGCTGACCAGCCGTGCCGCCTGTTCGGCGCCCTCGGCGTAGCCGCGCCGGCGCGCCGCGTCGCGCACGGCTTCGGACGAGGCCACGATCACCTGGGCCTCGTGGTGGGCCGAGCGAAGCGCCTCGGCTGCCGACCACCAAGTTTCCAACTCTGCGGCGCGCACAAGCACGTCCGCAGGCCGCCCGACGCCGCCGTGTTCAGCTTGCGGCATCGTCCGCCGTCTCCTGTCCCATGACGACGTCCACAGCCGCGGCGACGATTGCGTCGGTCTGCTCGTGCGCCTCATCTTCCGCCGCCGCCTCGATGGGTGGCAGCTTCAGGAGGATGCGCGCCTTCGCGCTGGCCGGTTGCGTCTTGAGCCAACTTGAAAGGCAAGCCTCGCCCGAGTGGGCGACCGCCGCAACCAGCTCCTGCGGTGACCATGTTTGCGGGTCGGCGACGCCCAGCTTCGCGCAGCACAGCGCCGCCCTGTGGGCATCGGCACCGATGCCGGCCCGTAGCGTCGCGACCGCTTCGCTAGCGATGCAAAGCCGGATCGAGGCGGCATGCCAGATGGCGCCCATGATTGTTGCCGCGCGAAAGATATCCGCCTGGCCAGCAAGGGCGAGGCGAGCCGGTCCTGTCAGTGGCGCCGCGCCGGCCGCCGCGACCGGGCCACCGCGGGCGGCCAGCATGGCGCCGAGTGGCTTGGCCAGCCGCGGACACTGCTGGAGCCGCCGGATCGTGTCTTCCGACAAGCGCGGCAGGCAGGCACCGAGGTGGGCTGGGTGCGCTTCGGCAACGAAGATCGCCGGATGCTCCGCCAGTGACATCCGATTTACCGCCGGGTCGACGGCTGTATCCATGAACGGCAGCATGGCTCAGGCCGCCTTGCGTAGCGGCGCGGCCACGGCTACCGGGCTTGGCACCGGGGCCGGCGCCTTCGCCGCACGAGCGAAGCGTCGGCGCAGCAGCAGCGCTCCCCCGCCGACAAGCGCCAGCACTGCGATCCCGGACGCCAGCCATTCTTGCGCGGTCTTGGCCACAGTTGCGGTATGCGTTATCGTGGGCGGCGCTGACAACGGTTCCTCAGTGGTATCCACGGGCAGCAGGATCACCGCAACCTTGTTGTATGAAAGACCCTCGATGCTGCCGGCAACGAGCGTCTTGATCTGCGGAAGCAGGTCGGCCATCGAGCGCCGGGCGTCGTGGCGGATGAACACGGCGGCCGAGGCGACGGCGCCCTCGTTGCGCATCGGGTCGTTGCGCGGGAGCACGACGTGCACTCGCGCCGTGAGCACGCCGTCGATGTCGGACAGCGTCCGTGACAGCTCCTGGCTGAGCGCGTAAAGCAGCCGGGCGCGTTCGGCGATGGGCGAGGACACGATCCCCTTCTGCTCGAACACGGAACCCATG
>CAXTUO010000918.1:0-2008 GCA_964247175.1 uncultured Acetobacteraceae bacterium
TCCGTTGCAAAACCCTCTTTCAGAACCCGGCTGAAAGGTAAGCTGTTCGTGCATGAGCCTTACCGTGCACTTTTGAGCAAACGGTCAGGTGACCCCAAGAACACCCGGGCCGTGCCGGGCGGGTCGCACTCGACGCGGCCGAACTCCTCCCAGCCATGCCGGGCGTAGAACTCGGGTGCCTGAAAGGTGATGGTGTAGAGCACGCCGGCACAGCAGCCGCGGCAGCGGGCTTCAGCCTCGGCCTCCTGCAGGATGCGGGTGCCGTAGCCGCGCCCCCGAAGCGGAACGGGCAAGTACACCAGGTCGATGAAGGCAAGGCCGAGCGAGGTGCGCCCGGTCAGCCCGCCAAGCACGGCGCCGGTGTCCGGGTCGCAGACCAGCACGGCAAGCGGCCTCTGGTCCCAGTAGCCGGCGTGGTCACGGTTATGCTGGTTCAGGCTCTCCCCTATGAACGCTTTTGCCTCGGGGCTGGGTGCGTCAGTGACGGTGACGGTCGGGTCCTTGCCGGCCACTCATCCCAACTCCTCGTGTGGAACCGAGATCCCAAGCCGCCGCAGCTCCTTGTCCCGTGCTGGCGCATCCTGCGCGAGGAAGAACTCGTCAAGCTGCGGCGGCGGCACGGACGTTCCCGCCAGCATGGCGTGCGCCTGCCCGCGGTGATGGACCTGATGGACAAACACATGCCTCAGAATGGCGGACACCGTTTCCCGGTGGTCGATGCCGTCGCTGCGGTCGATGGTGACGACGCGCGCGAGGCCGGGCGCGTCCAGGCCGTCGCAGAAGGCAATCAGCCGCCGGTCGGTTTCGAGCTGGGCCACGCCGAGTGCCGCCGCCGTGTCGGGCAGTTCGGCCCGGCTGACCGTGGCGCGGCCGGGGCCGGTCAGGTCGGCGAGGTAGCGGCGGTCAACGAACAAGATGTGCCGCAGCGTTTTGCGCAAGGAGGGGAAGAAGCTGACCCGGGTGGCCGTGAACGCCTCGGAGTCCAGCGCGGCGCAGGCGCGGCTGAGCCGGGCGTTGGACCATGCGTTGTTGCGCGCATGGAGGCGGAACTGGTCGGCAAGGGTCTGCGGCACGATGAACTCCCGGCGCGGCACCGCCGGATTCTAGTCCAGCGGCTCACGCATGATAAAGCACGTTAGCATACATCAAACTGAACGGCGTCCGCTGACACGCCGCGCAAAAGAACTGCCCGAACCTGTCCACACTGAAACCACCGTTTTGATGTGAACAGATGCCGGATTTCGTCGCCTATTACCGTGTTTCCACCGCACGCCAAGGACAAAGCGGCCTTGGCCTCGATGCTCAACGCTCGGCGGTCGCTGGCTTCCTCGCCGGACGCGGCGAGCTGCTGGCCGAGTTTACGGAGGTTGAAAGCGGGCGGAAGAATGACCGGCCCCAACTCTCCGCCGCGCTCGATCTGTGCCGCCGCAAGCGGGCGGTGCTGGTGATTGCCAAGCTTGACCGGCTGGCCCGCAACGTCGCTTTCGTCGCCCGGCTGATGGAAAGCGGGGCGGAGTTCGTCGCGGTCGATAACCCGCACGCCAACAAGCTGATGGTTCACATGCTGGCCGCGTTCGCGGAGCATGAACGCGATCAAATCAGTGTCCGCACGGTCGCGGCGCTGGCAGCGGCGAAGGCGCGGGGCGTGCGCCTGGGTAGCCCGAACGGGGCGGCGGCGGCTGCCCATGCTCGCGCCGCGATGAATGCCGCCACGGCTCCCGCTCGCGCTCAAGCGCTGCCGCGTGCGCGAGCACTGCGGGCGACGGGCGCGACACTCCGCCCCATCGCGGCGGCGCTCTCCGCCGAAGGCGTCCCGACGCTGCGGGGCGGCTCCTGGGGGCCGTCCTCGGTGCGCCTGCTGCTTTCAACCCCTCGACCTCCCGAGCGGCAATAACATCACGCATACAGATTGCATTTTCCGTTCGTTCCGCCTAAGTTGCTGAGTAATGGACTTTTGCGTTAAGCGCCTGTGCAGCCGGGGCAACTTGGGAGCATGGGGCAAGATGCA
>CAXTUO010000919.1:0-2005 GCA_964247175.1 uncultured Acetobacteraceae bacterium
CTTCAGCGTCGTGTATTGTTGACCGGCAGCACCCACCGTGAGCGTGGCCAAGACATATTCCTCCCGTTGGCGCACCCAGCATCGCGCTGTAGTAACATAATCTTGTTCAAACCGCGGCGGAACCGTTATGTGCCTAAAGCCCGGGAGTCAACCGGATATTCACCTCCGCTGCCACGCTCTCGCGGCCGGCACGGACCTGGCGTGTGGGGGCGATGAGGGAGGGTCGCCCCCGTGGGAGTGGGCCTGCGGGTGATCTTCCCTTGGTTTTGTAAGTCTTCCGCGCTTTGCGTGGAGGCTCACTGGTGCACCTTCGGGCTGCCGGGTGCTGTCTTGGAGATTGGGATATCATCTGGCAGCCCGAGTGCCTGCCGTGACGGCCCAGGAGGCTCGCCGCTTGACGGCCCATAAGAGACCAGCCGCACGGCGGGTGCCGGGAGACCAGGACGGACCACAGGGTGAAGCGCCAGTGCTTGCCAGCCAGAGCGCCTGTCAGTGAGCGATCCGCACGATCTCCCAGCCCGGGCGAGACGACCGCAACCCGAGGAGGCCAGCACATGCCATATCACGGAGGTTTGGACTGGGGCGGAGCCGCCCATGCCGTTTGCGTCGTCGATGCAACAGGTCGGATCGTCGCCCGCATCGAGGCCCGCCACGATGCGGCCGGTCTCGCCGACATGCTGGCCCGGCTCAAGCGCGTGGCGCCGCCGGCCGAACTGCCGGTCGCCATCGAGCGTCCGTCCGGCCTGATCGTCGATGCCCTGGTCGAGGCCGGGCATCCGGTGATCCCGATCCACCCCAACGTGGTCAAGGCCTGCCGCCCTCGCTACCGCGCCGCCGGCGGCAAGTCCGACCCGGGCGACGCCTACATGCTCGCCGACATCGGGCGCACCGACGGGCATCGCTTCCGCCCACTCATGCCGTTGTCGGACGACATCCGCGCCCTGCGTGCCCTTGTCCGCGCCCGCGACGACCTGGTCAGCCAGCGCGTGACGCTGGCCAACCAGCTTCGCAGCCTGCTCGAAGGCTTCTGGCCAGGTGCTGCCGCCGTGTTCGCCGCCATCGACAGCCCGATCGCGCTCGCCTTTGTCAGCCGCTACCCGACGCCGGACAGCGCCAGCCGCCTGGGCGAGAAGCGCATGGCGGGCTTCATGGCCCAGCACGCCTACTCCGGACGCCGGACGCCGGCCGAGCTGCTGGCCCGGCTGCGTGCTGCCCCCACGGGCCTGGCCAGCAACGCCGAGGCCAAGGCAAAGGGCGAGGTCGCCCGCGCCCTGGCCAGCCTGCTCGAGCGCCTGGTGGGCGAGATCGCCAAGCTGTCGTCGCGGGTCGAGCACGCCGTGGCCGAGCTGCCGGATGGCAAGATCGTCATGTCGTTCCCGCGCACCGGGCGCATCAATGCCGCCCAGATCCTCGCCGAGCTGGGCGACGTGCGCGAGCGCTTTCCCACTGAGGATCAGCTTGCCGCCGAGGCCGGTGTGGCTCCGGTCACGCACGCTTCGGGCAAGAGCCGCGGCGTGGTGTTCCGATGGGCGTGCAACAAGACCCTGCGCCAGGCCATCACCTGCTTTGCGGACAACTCGCGCCATGCCTCCAGCTGGGCCGCCGACATCTACGCCCGCGCCAGGCAAAGGGGGTGCAAGCACGCTCACGCCGTCCGCATCCTGGCGCGGGCCTGGGTGCGCGTGCTTTGGCGCGCCTGGCAGGACGGCACCGGTTACGATCCCGCCAAGCACAAGGCCGCGGCCCGTGTCGCCTGATCCAAACAGTGTTCCTTGGTTCGGCTGGAAAGGTCGTTCCTTCGTCCCGGCCACATGACTTCACGCCGGGGCGGGGCGGCCGGGGTCAAGGATCGCCAAAGGCGACCGGCGGCCTCGCCGGCGCGAAGCGTCCTTGAGGCCGGGCGCGGCGACACGGCAAGCTTCAAACGCCAAGGACGTTGACACAGGGTGTCTCTTATTGGGTTCCGGGGTGGTGAGATCGGGACCGTGGCGCGGGGCTGAGGACG
>CAXTUO010000920.1:0-2005 GCA_964247175.1 uncultured Acetobacteraceae bacterium
CACGCGCATCGACTTCAAAGCCGCCATCCGAATCACAAAGTGAACAGTATTGGGGCTAACCCACAGTAAGCGCGAAACTGGATACTGTGTATCTTTCAGGTTCGGCGCACGTTCCAGAAGGCCGGGATGTCGTCGAGCACGCCGGCCAGGTCGGCGCGGTAGGCCGTTGGGCGGTGATAGAAGCCGAGCGGGTAGTAGGGCACGTCTTCGAAGGCTTGCCGCTGCAGCGCGGCGGCCAGCGTTTTCTGCTCCGCTGGGTTGGACGCATCGAGCCATTGCTCGTATAGCGCCTCGATGCGGGGGCTGGTCGGCCACCCGGGCTGCGCTTGGTCGCCGTTGCCGCGCAGGGCGTAGTGCGTGGCCGGGGTGAGGAGGTCGCTTTCGGCGGCGGACGCGCAGAACAGGTTCCAGCCGCCCTGGTCCGCCGGCTTCCGGCTGGTGCGCCGTTGCATCATCGTCGCCGCGTCCATTGCCTGGTAATCGACGGTCATGCCGACCCGCCGCATCGCGTCGGCGGCCACATCGCACAGCGCCTTCAGCGTCGGATAGTCGGCAGCGACCATCAGGGCGACCGTCTCGCCTTTGTAGCCGGCTGCCTGCAAGCGTTTCCGGACCTCGCCATCGTCCCGTGGGCCGGTCAGCACATTCATCCCGGCGTCGCTCGCCAGCGGGGAGTTAGGCGAGAAAAAGCCGCACGGCACGCGCCACAGCGACGGGTCGGCGCCGACGGCGGCCAGCATCATCTGCGTCTGGTCGATGGCGCCGAGCAGGGCGCGGCGCACGGCCGGGTTGCTGAACGGGGGCAGGAGGTGGTTGGGGCGGAGGCCCGGGGCAAAGCGGCCAGCAGCCAGCGTCTTTACCGCGATCTTGCCGTTGCGCCGCAGGGATGGCAACAGGTCGGCCGTGGTAAGCTCCCACCAGTCCATCTCGCCCGATTGCAGCGCCGCCGCAGCGGTAGCTGGGTCGGGGATGACGTGCCATTCCACCCGGTCGAAATGGGCCACCTTCGGCCCGGCGGTCGCGTCCGGCACGCCGCCGCTGCACGGCACGTAGCCCTGGAATCGCTCGTAGGCGACGAACGATCCCGGCACGCGCTCGTCCGCCTTGAAGCGGAACGGGCCGCTGCCGACCATCTCGGTCACCTGCTTGAACGGGTCGGTCGCGGCAAGGCGCTCCGGCATGATCGCGCACATGTTGCCGTTCGACTTGCCAAGCGCGTCGGCGAGCCGCGGGAACGGGCGCTTCAAGCGGAACACGACCGTACGGTCGTCGGGCGCGGACAGCGCATCGGTGCGCTGCATCAGGGTTTGGCCGAACGAGTCCCGCGCCCCCCAGCGGCGGATGCTGGCCACGCAGTCGCGCGCCAGCACCGGCTCCCCGTCGTGGAAACGCAGGCCGTCGCGGAGCCGGAGTGTCCAGGTCCGGCCGTCGTCCTCGACCGTGTGCCCGGCCGCCATCTGCGGGGTGGCCCTGAAGCCGGCTTCTGGCCCGGCTTGGCCGTAGAGTGTGTCGAACACGAGGTAAGCGTGGTTGCGGACGGGGAAGTACACGGTCCAGACCGGATCAAGCGAGCCGAGGTCGGACTGCGGGATGAACTTCAGCACTCGGGCGGCTTGAGCTTGCCCGATGGCCGGCGCTGCCAGCGCCGCCACCGAGCCCGCCATGAACGCGCGTCGGTTCATCGTGCCCACCCTTCCGCCGCGGGCTGTGCGCGCCCGCTTGGCGGGGCAGGATAGCCGGGCCGCGCCGGGCCGTCATCGTCTCATGTCGAAGCGGACCACCGGCACGGCCATGAGCATTCCGCTCGACGCGCCGTCATGCGCGCGAGCTTGCCCCAGTGCGTCGGAGCCGTCAGCCTCGGACCAAACGACGGGAGATTGGCATGAGCGGAACCAGGGGTGGGGCAGTCAGCCGGGCGTTGGCGTTCTTCGACGAGGGCGGCTTCGAGGTCCGGCTGGCTGAACTCGTCGCCGTGCCCAGCACGTCGCAGGACCCCGGCCACGAC
>CAXTUO010000921.1:0-2004 GCA_964247175.1 uncultured Acetobacteraceae bacterium
AGCGGACGGCGATGATCAGGATGGGCGCGTCGGCCGGGTTGGTCTTGCGGAAGGTCGGCGGGTTCGGGATGTCTTTCGGCAACTGCCCGCCGGCGGCGTTGATCGCTTCCAGCACGTCAACCGCCGCCGCGTCGATGCTGCGGGAAAGGTCGAACTGCAAGGTGATCTGCGAGTTGCCCATGACGTTCACCGACGTCATCTGCGCCAGCCCCGGGATTTGCCCGAACTGGGTTTCAAGCGGCGTCGCCACGGCGGTCGCCATCGTGGCCGGGCTGGCGCCGGGATACTGCCCCGTCACGGAGATGGTCGGGAATTCGACGGCCGGCAGCGGCGAAACCGGCAGGAACGGATACGCGGCGGCGCCGGCCAGGAAAATGGCCGCGACCATGAGCGAGGTCGCGATGGGCCGGCGGATAAAGGGGCTGGATATGCTCAACGCTGTGCACTCCGGGGTTGCTCGCCTTGAGATTGCCCGTTTTGGGGTTGCCCACCTTGGGCTTGCGCGTTTGCAGTCGGTCCTTGCGGGCTGACGTGGGTCCCGGCGCCGATGCGGGTCTGGCCGCTGACGACCACCTGCTCACCGGCGTCCAGCCCCTTGCCGATCAACGCCACCTTGCCGTCATCATAGCTGAGCTGGATGTCGCGACGGTCCGCCGTCTTGTCCGGCTTCACCGTGAACACGTAAAGCCCGTTCTGCCCGTGCTGCACCGCCTCGTGCGGGACCGTGATGCCGTGCCGGGTGTCGATCAGCAGCCGCGTGCTGACGAACTCGCCCGGCGTGAGGCGGTCGTCGGCGTTGGCGAAGACCGCCTTGAACTGGATGGTGCCGCTCGACGCGTTCACCGCGTTGTCCGCCGTCAGCAACGTGCCGCGCGCCAGCTCGTCCCGCCCGTCCGAACTGTCGGCCAGCACGGGGAGCGTGCCGCGCGCGCTGGCCTGCCGCACCCGCGGCAGGTCGCCTTCCGGCAGGGTGAACACCACGGAAATCGGGTGCACCTGCACCACCAGCAGGATGCCGGTGCCGGAGCTGTTGGCCTGGATCAGGTTGCCGGGATCAACCCGGCGCAGCCCGACCCGCCCGTCCATCGGGGCATGCAGCACGCAGAAGCCCAGGTTGAGCTGCGCGTCCTCGATGGCGGCGTTGTCCGCCGCGATCACGCCCTGGAACCGGGACACCGTGGCCTGCTGCGTATCGACCTGCTGGCGGGACGCGAAGTCGCTGCGGACCAGGCTCGAATAGCGCTTGAGATCGGCCTGGGCATTCTCAAGCTGCGCCTGGTCCTGCTGAAGCTGCGCCTGCGCCTTGTCGAGCGCGGCCTTGTAGGGGCGCGGGTCGATGACGGCGAGGGTGTCGCCCCGCTTCACGTCCTGGCCCTCCCGCACCGGCACGTCGATCAGGACACCGCCGACCTGGGGGCGCACCTCGACCGCATTGAGCGCCTGCACGGTGCCGATCCCGCGCAGATAGACCGGCACGTCGGCGACCTTGCTTTCCGCCGTGGTGACCGGCACGGAGGGCGGCTGCGCAGGCTGCTCCGACTTGCCCTGCCCGCCGAACACGCGCCACCCGCCGTAGCCGCCGCCGACCAACAGGACGGCGCCGAGCGCCAAGGCGTAAGAGGTTTTCATGGGTCTCCATATTCGAAGCCAGAGTGGCCTTCGTCACTACGCACCGCCCGGGCCAACGCCATACGCGCTCACATTAACGTGAATACTCTGTAGATGGCCAGCCTCAAGCACGGCGCGCGACCTCGGCGATGACGTCGCGCAGCCATCTCAGCGCCGGGTCGCCGCCGTGCCCCAGGTGCCACACCATCGAAAGCTGGGTTTCCGGTGCCGGGTAGGGCGGCTCCAGCCATTTCAGCCGGTAGTGGTCCGCCCAACCGGCGGCCATGCGCCACGGCACGAGCGCCGCCAGGTCGGTTTCGCTCGCCATGGCCAGCGCGGCGTGGGTGCTCGGCACGGTCAGCCGCACCTGGCGCTGCCGCCCGATGCCGGCCAGCG
>CAXTUO010000922.1:0-2003 GCA_964247175.1 uncultured Acetobacteraceae bacterium
CAGCTTCGCCATGCGCCGGATCATGCGCGGACCAGCTCCAATGCCTGCGACGTGTAGAAGCCGCTGGCGATCCGCAGGGTGCGGGCGGGCTGCCACCCGGCCAACGCCGGGTCGCGGGCCAGCCGGCCGGTGATCGCCGCCGGGCGCACCGGCTCGATGGCGGGCGCCCGGTCGCCGCGGGGAAACAGCCGCCCGGCGGCGTGCATGGCGGACAGCAGCGGCGTGCGCGGCGCGAAGGTGAACAGCACGGAGCAGGTAGCCCGCGCCGCCAGTCCCGCCACGGCGCGCGCCATATCGGGAGCCGGATAGTGGATCAGGCTGTCCATGGCGACCACGTGGTCGAACGTGCCGAGTGCCGGGTCGGTCATGTCGCCGACGCGCCACTCGATCTGGCCGGAACCGAGGCCCAGCGCCCGCTCCCCCGCGAGCGACACCAGCGTGCCCGCGAGGTCCACGGCCACCACGTGCGCCCCACGCCGCGCCGCCTCCACCGCCAGCGCCCCGGTGCCGCAACCGGCGTCCAGCACCCGGCGGCCAGAAAGGTCGCCGGGCAGCCACGACATCAGCGTGGCCCGCATCCGGTCGCGCCCGGCCCGCACCGTCGCGCGGATGCCGCTCACCGGCGCGTCGGAGGTCAGCCGCTTCCACGCCTCCGCCGCCGTGCGGTCGAAATACGTTTCAAGCTGGCCGCGGCGGGCGAGGTAGCTGGCGGACTGCATCAGTCGTAGCCCAGCAGGTCGAAGATTTCCCGGTCGCGCATCGGGCTGCCGCTCAGCGGCTCCGTACCGGCCCACAGGCTGGCCGCGAGGCGCAGATACTCGAGCTTCACCGCTTCCAGCTCCGGCGACGACTCCATCTCGAACAGCGTGCTCTTTTTCAGCCGGCTGCGGCGGATCACGTCCAAGTCGGGGAAGTGCGCCAGCGTCGAAAGCCCGGTTTGCCCGTTGTAGCGGTCGATCTGGTCGGTGGCGGCGCTCCGGTTGGCGATCACGCCGCCCAGCCGCACGTTGTAGTTCTTCGCCTTCGCCTGGATCGCCGCCACGATGCGGTTCATGGCGAAGATGCTGTCGAAGTCGTTGGCGGTGACGATCAGCGCCCGGTCCGCGTGCTGCAAGGGCGACGCGAAGCCGCCGCACACCACGTCGCCCAGCACGTCGAAGATCACCACGTCGGTTTCTTCCAGCAGGTGGTGCTCCTTCAGCAGCTTCACCGTCTGCCCGACCACGTAGCCGCCGCAGCCGGTGCCCGCAGGCGGCCCGCCGGCCTCCACGCACATCACGCCGTTGTAGCCGGGGAACACGAAATCCTCGACGCGCAGCTCCTCCGAATGGAAGTTCACGCTTTCCAGCACGTCGATGACGGTCGGCAGCAACTGCTTGGTGAGCGTGAAGGTGCTGTCGTGCTTGGGGTCGCAGCCGATCTGCAGCACGCGCTTGCCGAGCTTGCTGAACGCGGCCGAGAGGTTGGACGACGTGGTGCTCTTGCCGATGCCGCCCTTGCCATAGACCGCGAACACCTTGGCCGTGCCGATCTTCAGGTTGGGGTCCAGCGCCACCTGCACGCTGCCGTCCCCGTCCTCACGAGAGACCTTGCTGCGGACGGGGTAGGGGAGTGTTGCGAGCGTCATGCGGCCATCTCCACGCCTTCGAGTTGGTCTTCCAGGTCCTCGCCCGCGCGACGCAGCGCGTCGAGCGTGGCCGGGTCGGGCGACCAGTAGTTGCGGTCCGTCGCCTCAAGGAGGCGGTTCACGATCTTGGCGGACGCCTTGGGGTTCAGCGCCGCGATCCGCGCGCGCATCTCGTCGTCCAGCACGTAGGTTTCGGCCAGTTGCTGATAGACCCAGGGCGACACTTCCCCGGTGGTCGCCGACCAGCCGAGGGTGTTGGTCACGTGCGCCTCGATCTCGCGCACGCCCTCGTAGCCGTGCTTGAGCAGGCCCTCGTACCACTTGGGGTTCAGCGCCCGGGTGCGGGTTTCCAGCGACACCTGCTCCGACAGCGTGC
>CAXTUO010000923.1:0-2001 GCA_964247175.1 uncultured Acetobacteraceae bacterium
CGATCATGCGCAGCACGGGGTCCTGCTCGTTCAGCGCCGCCTCGTCCGCGAAGTATAGCCGGGTCGATAGCCCGATGTTGATGCCGCGCGCCACGAGCCAAACATTGACGTGCGGCGCCATCGGGTGCCCATGGCGGCCGACCACCGGGCCGGGCTTGACCGTCTCGAAGCTATACAGCCCCGTGGCGAAATCCGTCCCCGTGCGGCCCCAGCCGCGGAAGCCGGGGTCCAGCGCGCCCTCCTGCCGGTCCGCCGGGTGGTTGTAGCGCCCGGCGGCGTTGGCCTGCCAGATTTCCACCAGCACGTCCCGGCAAGGCTGGCCCAGCCCGTCCAGCACCCGCCCTTCGATGCGGATGCGCTCGCCCGGCGTGTCCGGCCCGGCCAGGACGTTGCCGAACGGCTTCTCGAACATGGCGAACCCGGCCTGCTGCGGGATCAGGCCGATGTGGACATACGGCCCGGCGGTCTGCGACGGGGTTTCGGGCAGGTAATCGAGCGTCATGGCGTCACCCCTGCAGCTTGTTCTCGAACACCGTGGCCCGCGTGCCGCGCAGCACGATGTCGAAGCGGTAGGCCAGGCTGTCGAGCGGCACGGCGGCGCGGAGGTCGAGCGGGGCCACCAGCCGCTGCCGCGCCACCGGGTCCGGAATGGTGTTGAGGATGGTGTCCCGGGGGATCAGCGGGTCGCCCTCGAAGTACATCTGCGTGATCAGCCGCTGCGCGAAGCCGTGGCCGAACACCGAGAAGTGGATGTGCGCCGGGCGCCAGGAGTTGACGTGGTTGCGGAACGGGTAGGCGCCGGGCTTCACGGTGCGGAAGGCGTAGCGGCCCTCGCCGTCCGTCATCATGCGCCCGCAGCCGCCGAAATTCGGGTCGATGGGCGCGATGTAGGTGTCGTTGCGGTGCCGGTAGCGCCCGCCGGCGTTGGCCTGCCACACCTCCACCAGCGTGCCCGGCACCGCCCGCCCGTTCTCGTCCAGCACCCGCCCGTGCACGATCGTGCGCTCCCCGATCGGCTCGCCGGTCTTGGCGGCGTTCAGGATCAGGTCGTTGTCGAGCGGCCCCAGCTCGTCGCGTCCGAACACGGGACCCGTGACCTCCGACAGCGAGTTCTGCAGCGACCACAGCGCGAGGCGGGGGGAGCGCAGCACGCTGGTCTTGTAGTCCGGGGTGAACGCCGGCGGGTGCTGGCCCCGGTCGCGCTGGATGAACTCGTGTTGCGTCATCTCAAACTCCTTTCGGCCGTCCGCCATCCTACGCCGCGTCATCGATCAGCCGCGCGACCCGGCGCAGCGCCAGCAGGTAGCCCTGCGTGCCGAACCCGGCAATCACGCCGTCCGCCCGCAGCGACACGAAGGAATGGTGCCGGAAGGCTTCCCGCTTATGCACGTTGCTGATGTGCACCTCGATCACCGGCGGCTCGAAGGCGTTCAGCGCGTCCAGGACGGCGACGGAGGTGTGGGTGAAGGCGGCGGGATTGATGACGATGCCGCCGGCCACGGTCCGCGCTTCATGCACCCAGTCGATGATCTCGTACTCGCGGTTGCTCTGGTGGAAACGCAGGTCGAGCCGCAGCTCGGCGGCCAGCGCCCGGCAGTCGCGCTCCACGTCGCCCAGCGTTTCATGCCCGTAGATATGCGGCTGACGGAGGCCCAGCAGGTTCAGGTTCGGGCCGTTCAGCACGAACACGGTGCGGCTCATCGGCTCGTTCCCATCCCGTCCTCTTGTTCAGCAGCCGGCGCGGGAGCAGAGGCTACCGGGGTGGACCCGACGCGGCAATCACTGCCGGTCAGCACGTCGGGTCCGCGCCGCCCTGGCCGCCCTTCAGTGCGTCAGCGCCGGGCGTGGTAGCCGGCGGCGTAGCCGTTCCGGTAGCTCTGCGCCTCGTTCTTCTTCACGCTGTCGGTGATCAGCCCGCCCGCCAGGCCGGCTCCGGCGCCCAGCACCGCGCCCAGCCCGGCATTGCCGCCGATGGCGCCCAGCACCGCGCCGCCCGCGGCG